>NZ_JBMFLX010000023.1:0-19905 GCF_049970975.1 Infirmifilum sp.
CTAGCTGATCAAGCCTTTTCTCAGTGGCAACCTGGGCAGCAGCTAGCTTTTCGATTTGTCTCTGGGTCTCTGCTTGTGCCGCAGCAAGCTCATCAACCCTCTTGGCGAGCTCAGCGAGGCCTTTCTCAACAGTTCTTCTTAACTGGTCGAATTCCTCTCGTGTGACCTTAATGTCCTTTACCTTTTCCTCGACCACTCTGACAATAAATTCATAGAGCTCCGCGGTGATCACAATTTATCCTCTGAATCTACCAGTGTTGCCAGTTAAAAAAGTTATTTCAAATCGTACACGTATATATGAGATTTTTTACCCATTTTAGAGTGCAACAGACTTGTTCCCCCACGTATTGCGACTTTCCCGGCGTATATTTAATCGAAATTCCTCGTAGGTAAGTTAAGCAGAGACATGTCTACTAGCACGCGTGTAAATATATTTTAAGCTAGTGCCTTGAAAGAAGCATAGGCTCAAACTAATTTTTCGTCGATACTTGATATATTGTAAAATTTCATTAATAGATTTCCAGAAAATGATAAAACAATTCAAAGTTATTGCTTGTTAGTTGTAAAAATCATCCAAGAAAATCATCTATTTTCCTCTCAACAGGCTGGGCTTGGAACTCGGGTATACATTCAATACCCCTCTCATCACATAAAGCTCGGATAACTTCCTGGACTCTCTCACGCCAAATTCTAGGCGCACCTGTGGCCAGCGGGTTTTCAACGAGCAAGGGTTTCATACTCTCGGCCAGCTCTGGTCTATGATGGTAGAAGTCGTAGAATAGCTTCGAGCCTGTTTCGAAGGCAAGGTCGATGACCTGCTCGAGAGAAGATCGAGTATCGTTTACCCCCCTGATTATCGGTCCTAGAAATACCCATGTATCAAGCCCCCTCGACGAGACTCTTTTAAGGGCTTCAGCCCGAGCAAGTGGAGAAGGCGAATTTGGCTCTATTAAAGATGCTATCTTGGGGTTTAGCGTGGTTATAGTGAAGCCCACGTTGACCTGTCCACGATAACGCTCTAAAATGTCGAGATCCCGGGTCACTAGGGGTGACTTTGTCTGAATACTTACCTTGAATCCGCTACGTAGGAGTAGCTCGACTCCAAGCCTTGTAAGCTTTTCGACGGACTCGATTGGCTGGTATGGATCTGTTATAGTGGAGACTCCTACCACCCCTTTTTTTAACCTGACGATCTCGTCTCTTAAAACATCTATTATGTTCTCCTTTATGTACACAATTCTACCCCAGTTCCTGGAGACTTCCTCGTAGCGGGTAAAAGCCCTAGCGTAGCAGTAGATACAGGCATGCGCACACCCAGCATAAGGATTAAAGGAGTAATCTAAATCCGGTAGCCCGGACTTAGATAAAGCGTGGGTAACGCGTATCCTCTTATAGGTGATGTTCAGGAGCTGCTCACCTCTAGCCTTGCCTGCTTTAAGAGATCCCTTAGAATTCGAGACTTCTCAAGCCATACTCTAACCGGGAGCCTTGTCGTCTTACCTAATCTCTCGATCACGTCACGAAGATTATCATATTTTTCCGGCTTGCCTCTGAAGAGGGCCCGGACGTTCTCGCGTACAAACCAGACTCCTATGGGTAGGAAGAAGCCCTCATAAATCTCCCTTATCAAAAGCACTGTAGCCTGCCTCCTCTCCCTTCTCAGGTACTCAGCACTGGCAAGCCTTGAGGCGTAGTAGCATCCTCCTAGAGAAGCGTACTCTGTACGCCCCTTAAAGCCCTCCCAGTCCGCCTCTACCTCCACGGCTGTGCCCGGGTTCCAGGTGGTGTGCGGGAACCAGGCCTCTATCCACTCGAAGCTCCACGAATAGGGAGCTAGTATCCCGACAAACAGGTTATTAGAGTGCTTTCTCTCAAAGAATAGGAAGGAGTCGATTGTAGGGTATCCTTTGACTTCCCGAATAATTCTCCGCGATACCATGTCATCCACAGCGGTTATGGACCATCTCGTAGGCACGAGCCTCCTAAGAGGAGTCTTACCAAGGAGCCCCACAGAGAAAACCCTCTGTATCGTAGAGACGGGCAACCCGGACTCGTATAAGGACCAAACAGCTTCCTCTGAACGCACACCGTCATCTCCAAGGAACTTCTCTACGGGTCTAGGAATTTTAGGGTTATCCAGAACCCTGATTTTTTCGGCAACCCCTGAGGGTCCGAAGGGGGGTGCATGCGGGTCAAGCCTTAGGCCTCGTGGGGGCTTGGCAAACCTGACCATGACGTCTAGAGGCTTAGAGGATGCGGAGAGGAGCGCTATTTCATTTACGAGGTCTGGACGCCTCACGTCGAAGTGGAGGTTACCCATGACTAGACCAAACCGAAACTTGAGTATCTCGTCTAGGCTATAGTCCAGCCATCTCTCGGGTGAATCGTACACCGAGGGGTCGCCCTCCAGAGTTGCGACCGATGGAGCAACGCGGACCTTAGGGTAACCAACCCTCCCTACAAATACAGATGGAGGTGATGGTGCCTCCAGTTCGCTGCTAGTAGGTGGCCTTATCTGGCCTAGAGACTTCCAAATGGACATGAAGGGGCAGGTGGGAAGCCCGCAAAGGTTCTTGGCCCCCCTGCACTTTAAACACATGTTTGTTACGCGTGAAGACATCTGCTGCCTGTTGCTAGGTTATTGATGGATATATTGTTTCCGCAGAATAAGGTGAAAATGACCACTCGGAATATTTAATTATGAGAGCATTTTTACCTTCTTGTGTCGGGCAACAATACTAATTCTTTTACGAGACGCTACACAGTTAGACCTGAGCATGCCGCAAGACACTTGGAAACCGAGGGCATAAGAGTGCTAGCAACCCCCGTAATGGTAGGCTTCATCGAGGAGACATGCAGGATCTTCTGGGATGAGCGGCTACCCCCTAACAAGACCACCGTGGGTGTTCGTGTAGACGTAACACACGTGAAGCCTGCCTTAGTGGGATCAGAGCTGGAGGTTAAGGCGAGTGTTCTCTACGCGGATGAGAAGCGTGTCAGATTCTGGGTTGAAGTCTGGAGCGGAAAACTGCTTATAGGATATGCCCTGCACGAGAGAGCGGTGATAGACAAGGAGGGCTTCGCCAATATGATAAAAACAATGATGAGTAGCAGTGCTGGCGGATGATACCAACCTGGCCACGGTATTTTGCGCTTTGGAGGAGAACCATATTAATCATTCATAAACTGCTAGTAGCCTTTCTCTGGATTAATAACGTTCAGCGGTTTTTCACCCCTAATAAATCGTGCCACGTTCTCAACCGCAAATCGTAAGCATGATTCCCTAGCCCTACGGGTCCATCCAGCCTTGTGAGTTGTAGCAATGACATTGGGCAACTTGTGTATGCCGAGCTTGGAGGGCCATCCTTCCTCAGGCGGGTAGCGCCACCACACGTCTATTCCGGCTCCCGATATCCAGCCCTCCGTGAGAGCCTTGTATAATGCTTCCTCATTCACGACATGGCCCCGGGCAACGTTTATTAGGAATGACGTCTTCTTCATAGCTCGCAGCTCCCTCTCGCCTATAAAGCCCACTGTCTCCTGTGTAAGTGGTAGAGCAACGACAACGAAGTCAGCCTGAGCTAGTATGCTAAGTGTTTCAGAGGGCCCCACGACCAGGTCGGTGTACGGGTCTTTGACAGGGGTCTTTTTCACAGCCAGAACCCTCATCCCGAAAGCCCTTCCCAGCTTTGCAACCTCGCGGCCAATCTCTCCATAGCCTATAATCGCGAGTGTAGAGCCCTCGATATCGTAGAGGAAGTTCTCTTCGGTGTGACTCCTCCAACCACCCTTCTTCATCTCCGCGTCCTGCTCAACAACCCTTTTAGCCAGAGCTAGGAGGAGGGCGAACGCGTGTTCCGCGACTGCACGGGCATTACAGCCCTTGCTTGATGCCACGATTACACCTTGCCGGGCGAACAATTCTAGATCAATACCGTCGGCTCCTGCTGCTGGAACCTGAATGAACCTTAGCTTCTCTGCTTTAAGGGCGACCTCTTTGGGAATCCTGAAGGCTATTGCAACCTCAGCCTTCTCAATGTCCTCGAAGACGTCTCCTTTAGGGAAAACAACATCCGCAAGATTACGGAGTCCACTTTCCACTATGCTCTTCTCCCATTCGCTCAACCTGAGTGCTACGTGCACCCTTACCTTCGACATTGGTTAGTTGCCTCGAAGGACTGTTAAGAGCTTTTCGATTCTTGAGTGTTCTCGTTAGAGGGGGGGTTAATACATAGAATATGTTGTGACATATGTCAACCATAAATAAGGAGATCGTGGAGGACTTCACTGAAATCTTAATGAACTCAAGGGAGATCCTTGAGAAGAAGATAGTGGTGCTTTGACATGTCAACAGTGTTTGGCCTCTTCGACAAGTACGTGGGGCCAGCTATGAGGCGCGCGTTAGCTGTGGAGCTTTACAATAGGGGTTTTAAAATAGGTGAAATAGCAGAGATCCTTGGAGTCTCCAGGAGCCTTGTATCGCGGTATCTAAACGGTAGCAGGGGGTCGAGAGCTGGAGATATTCCAGAAGATGTTTTTAATAGCGTCAAAAGCATTGCTGATGAAATTGAAGGCACGAGTATTGGGCCATACGATGTAGAGTACAGGTTGTGGCAAGAGACTCTGAAACTCGCCTCGGAGAAAAAGTTTTGTAGGCTTCATGCTAGGGTTAACAAGAGAATAAAGCCAGAGCTGTGCCAGGTATGCGTGAGGCTTTTCTTGCCTAGTGCGACAAAAGTATAATCATCAGAGAAGCCAAAAGTATGGTTGTCGCCAGCGCTATGAGAGGCCTTATACGGGAAAATTCATAGGCTATTTGAACCCTGTGGAACCCTTGTGCCCCCCTACGCGAGAACTCATCCTCCTTTATTATCCTGGGGAGCGAGGGCCTTTCCATCTGCTGAACATTGGGAAAGATACGCGTTACGACTTCCACGACGTCATCCCGTGTACCGTGCAGCTCTCCCTTAGAGACAAGCAGCGTATCTACTCCTAGAGAGGCTAGCCTCTGTGACAAGAAGTTTGCCACGAATGTCTTTACCTCTTTCTCGTGGCCCGGAAAGGCTGCGTAACCCTCGTCAAGCATAATCCTTGCGACCCAGGCAACCCTTACCACGAGCTTCGACTCTTCGTAGGTAAGAATGTACTCGCCATATCTTTTAAACCACTCCTCGAAGTCCTCCAGTTCCTTCTCAACCCTGGGCTTACGTAATATCACAGAGTAATCCTCCTGCATAAGGTTATCAGAGACTTGGAGTTTGATAAAGCTTTACGCTAGCAGTATTACAAGGCAGAGTCTAGGAAGAGCATGAGGTAAAAGCCTGCTAGGAAGCCCAGCGTGATCTTTAGAGGGGGTTCCTCCTCACGGTATATCTCGGGTATCGCTTCCTTTAAAGTAACGTATATCATCGCGCCCCCCGCAAAGCTTAGCCCGACTGGTAGAAGCCAGCTTGCCGCTGTAAACATGAGAGTTCCCAAAAGCGCTGTTATTGTTTCGCTAACTCCACTTAAAACTCCAATTAAGAGGCCGTATCGCTTCCCCCTGGAGGCAGAAACTGGTAAGGCTACAGCCAAACCCTCAGGGATGTCTTGCAAGCCTATAGCAATCGCCGTAGCTAGACCCACAGGGATAGAGTAAGCGATCGACGTGCCGACAGCCAGCCCCTCGGGCAGGTTGTGTATTATCACGGCCAGAGCTATGAGCCAGGCCTTCTTTAGGATCTTTTTCCCAGCTGGAGGCCCCTCATAGCCTTTAACCAGGTGCTCGTGAGGGACCAGTCGGTCGGTTAGGTGGATCGCTATTACGCCAAGAGCAATTCCCAGTGCCACGGTTGGAAACCCGGAGAGACTTATCGCCGGCAATATTAGACTGGTAAAGCTTGCGACCAGCATGACGCCAGCTGCAAAGGCAAGGGAGAGAGACATGTCTAGGTCTTTCCCGCGAAAGAAAAATACCCCTAGAGAGCCTAGACTTGTAGTGAAAGCCACGAACAGGCCGGCTAGCAGGCTTCCCATTATCAAGTTTCCTCCGATAATGCTCTCGAAAAGCGATACAAGCCAATCAACCACGCGTCCAAAACCCCCCTTTTAAAGAAAAATGTTTCTATAAGACCCTTAACTGACCACTTCCTGTTTAAAGGGGTCTATATTAACCCTCCTCAGCACCATTACGGCAAGCGCCGTGAAGACAGCAGCTATAGGGCCCCAGACCACAAGACCTGTCGTGTACTCGTATCCATCGAATGGTGGGAGAGATGCCAGGTATCCTATGAAGAGATACGTTAGGGATTGAGAGATATTGATTGGTATACCCTCAAAACCCGTGAAAAGACCTGCCCTGTTCAAGCCCGTCTTAATCTCGTTCAAGTGGACGAGATCCGCCATAACCGCGTAAGGGAAGAGCTCATAGGCTGAAATCCCTATAGCGCCTAGGATGATGGCGAGCATTCCCATGGTTATCCTGAGGGCCTCACTCGTTACGAGGGCTGGTAGGGGTGCCATGAGAAGCCCTGCCATTAAAATTATAGCTGCCCTCGTCAGAGCTTGGCCCTTACCCATCCTTCGGGCGAGGCGGGCCCAGAACGGAAACGCACCCATTACAAATACGACCATAACAATACCGAAAACCACTGAAGCTAGGTTTTGGCCTAGTCCAATCACGGCACTCACGTATTTAACTATGAGGGCTACGACCATTGTCTCTGCGGCCGACATCAGCATACGGACAGTTTCCCATCCTATATACTCCTTGAATCTAAAAATGTCAAGTATATCTCTAGTTATCTTGGGTGTTAGAGCTGTCTTCTGCTCAACCGGGATGAGGAATACGCTGGGCATATAGAGGGCTATCTCGACTACTGCAAAGGCCGCCATGACCGGTAAGAGTAGACCCCCCTTGTAGAGTGTAGGGACAAGGAAGCTGAAAACTACGCCCACAGTATTGCCCAGCATATTAGAAATGTTTTGCAGAGTTGTTATGGTTATTCTCTCGCCAGGCTCAGTTATCTCGGGCATCCAGGCCTGGAAGGGTGTAAGCAGGTAGCCGTAGAAGAAGTTGAAGGCCGCGTTCCAGAAGGCACCCCAATAGAAGAGCGCCGTCTTGTCGTCGATGGATATAAAGTAGAATGGAGTAAAGTATAGGAGGGCTGACAAGGCCAGCATCGGGGCTCCTGTGATGATGAAGGGCTTCCTTTTCCCGAGCCTCGTCCTGGTCATGTCGCTAAGGTAACCCATCACTATAGAGTTCACAAGGATTGCGATTTTACCGATGGCGTTGACTACACCGCTCAGTGCGGGGTCGAGCTTGAAAACATCCCAGTAGACGTAGAATCCCGCGAAACTGAAAGCACTTAAGAGGGTTGTGGAGCCTAGCCTGGCAATACCGTATGAAAACTTCTGGAGCTTTGTGAGCACATGAAGAATACTGAGGTATATTAATTTATAACCTTTAGGTAAATAGGAGCTGTTAAAGCGGATACTATGTTCTCCATATGGTATGGGTCGTCGATGGCCTGGGCCTCCCTCACCAGCTCGGCCCTGACATAAGGCGAGGAGAGGTGGATCTGGAAAACCTTCTCGAATACATCACTGTCCAACACTCCGCTTGCGACGACTTCTCCGCCGCTTATTACCCTGTAGCTCTGGCCTCTCCCACCCTCAGCTCGTAGACGTAGCTTTACTTCCTTTGAATTAACAATCCCACCTAGAGGGTAGTGCTTCCCATCAGCGTAAGCCTCCAAAGTGATGCGGGGGCCTGAAGGAGACTCTGATACGAATACCCTCTGCTTCCTTAAACCGTCGAGGAGCCCCTCCTCGCTGAGCTTGTCCACGTAAACCCACGTGGTGGGAGTACCAGGTAGTAGAATACTCGTCTTACCCCTCATCTCGTGGGCATCGCTCCCACCGACCAAGCCTATCCTAAAACCATTATTCAGGAGCTGATCCCACTTGCGGAGCGAGACATAATTGTTAAACTCCCAGACTGAGTGGAAGACCTCTAAGCTGTCCGCGAAAGAGAGATTCTCGAACTCCCAATCGGGACCCAGGGGCTTAGGATGATTTATTGATAAGAAGGCGCCACGGCTCCTGAGATAGGCTACAACCTCCTTGAGTTCCTCATCCGATCGTATCCGGAACTCTGGAATCTCCGAGACTCCGTAAACGTTCATGTGACCTCTATATGTTGTAAGCTCTACACCCCTCAAGAAGAAGACTTTCCCCAAGAACCTGCTACGAAAGCCGAGCTCTGCTATATGGGAAACAACGTTGTGATCGGTCACGGAGACGAAGTCAAGGCCTAGCGAGCCCGCAACTTCTGCTATCTGGTCAAGCGTCGAGTCACCGTCACTGTGGACGGAGTGCATGTGTAGATCGCCTTTAACCCAGCCTTTAGGACTGTCTCCCTGTACTAATTCACTTGTTTCAGGAAGGCTTTGGCTTGAAGTTTTAAGGCAGCCCTCGTAGACCCTTACCTTGACCCTGTACCTTAAACCTTGGTCTGGGATCTTGTATAAGCCTAGTATGACTTTCCATTCTCCTGGAGGGATATCCCCGGGGAGATAGCTCGGCGTAGCCGCCTCTCTTGAAACGGTGAAAGACTTCTTATTGGACCCGCTCCACCCTCTTAGGTTCTTCATCCCTGTGATGAGGTCCACGGTGCCCGGCTGGAACAAGCCGATGTCCACCGTGGTCTCTCCAGGACCTTTTCCCTGATACTCGTACTCAACCTCTATCGTGCACGCTTTCTCAGGAACGGTGAAGGGGAGATAAAGGAAGCCGAGGCGCTTCTCGGGACCAGCGTCACCGGTGAACTCATAGTCTGCCAAAATCCCGCTTTTTCCCGACATCACCTTTTACTACCCTAAAACCATATATTTACTATTACATTAGCCTTTTAAATCAAAGGTGGCTTTAGGTCTCGGTGCCCCTATGAAGCTGGTAACGCTACGTGTCTCGGGGATAGGATGCGCCAGCTGTGTTGCCCCAGTCAAAGAGCACTTCCTGAGGATTCCTAGCGTGCAGGCCGTACACGTGTTAGGGAGTAGGGTTTACCTCATTTTGGGCGATAACGATAACGTCCAGAGGCTGATACTGGATAGTGGTGCCGCCGAGTACTACAGCATCAAAATAGAGGGGATAGAGGAAGTCTCGAGCGTCCAAGAGGGATTGGAAAGGATTAGGAGAAGCGATAGGCTCGTTTTATCACTGCCCGGAAGCTAAACGGTCAATCTCAGGGCTTTATCTAAATCTTCTAGAAACTGTTTTAAATCGTCAAGCGGTATCCTAGCACCTGCTGCAGCCGCGTGCCCGCCCCCGTGCCCACCATACTTGGGTGCAAGAATCCTGAGAGCCTTGTTCAAGTCTACCCTTTCATCGCGAGCCCTGAGACTCATGATTGCCCAGTTTCCTCTAACCTCAACGGCAACTCCAACCTTCTTCCCTCTTAACACCGCGGCATAAAAAGCTGTGACTCCGAGGCTGGCTCCCGGGTCGATAACGTAGGCGATGTTTTCAAGGCTCTGGACAATCTCGGGTAGCCTCTCACGAGCCTCTTCGAGTATGCGGGCTTGTTTTCGGGCAGCCTCAACCAGGAAGTCCAACTGGGATGGCAATTTGTTCAATGCAAGTTCTTCTACAACAAGCCTCTTCTTTTCGTGATCCCTCCTTATGGCTTCGAGGCCTAGCGTCAGAGTACCGGCCTCGAGGAAAAGGGATCTTATGTCCCAGTCCCTGATTTTCTCCTTGAAGAACGGGGTCGTTATGGCATAGTCGCCTATGGCCCCGTAGAGTGCAACCCTACTCATCTCGCTGGGAGGATTGAAGAACCTGTAAGCTAGCTCTGCCGTGCAGGGGCCCTCCTCATGGAAGACCTTGACGCCTGAGGCCCTTAGCAGGTCGAGTGCGCCTTCGGGCGGCGGATGATGGTCTATATAAATGGCTTCTTTAAATTCGTGGAGCCTTAAGGCTAGTTCTCTCCACAGTCTCTCGTCAAGGGATATGTCAAGTATTATGACGCTTTCAGCCTCTCCCCTGAACTCGTCCAGGTCACCCAGGATGCCTACGGGGTGCGTAAAAACAACTCGACCATGTACGACGGAGCGTGCAATAGCAGCCGAGGTGACGCCGTCGGTGTCTCCGTGAGCTAGTATGAGAAAATCCGACATTTCCCTTAGGCCGGCTTCACGAAACCCCACTTCTCGATAGCTCGCGCGAGCTCTCTATGGGTCTTCGCGTACTCTGCGAGGTCTATGCCCTCCATTGCTGCCTCGACGGCTTGTCTAGCAGCTGCAGCGCCAGCTCTCGGTCCATCGGGGTGCCCGACGACGCCTCCCCCAACCTGTATGACTAGGTCCATACCCATCCTCCTTATGACTTCTGGGAGCGTGCCGGGGTGTAGTCCTCCACTCGATACGGGGAAGGAGGGCTTGAACTCGTTTAGGGGCTGCTCAAGGTGGAAGACGTCGTCACTGTCAGGCTTGTAAACGGGATCTCTTAGAACCCTTGCATTCCTAACAACGTCCACCGTCTTCGCCTCCAGCTTCCCGACCTCGGGAGTTCCGACGTGTAGCTGGTCTATACCTATAATCCTGTAGAGCTTGGCGAGGGTGAACATGGAGATGCCGTGGTAGGGGTTCCTCGTGAAAGCTGCATGCATCGCCCTGTGGCCGTGGATAGCGAGGCCATACTCCTCTGCCAGGTCCCGGATATATGTGAGCGCCGACCACCCCGTTATAACCACGTCCACCATTATATACGGGTTCCCGTAGTCTGCTACCAGCTTCAGTCTCCGCTCCATCTCTCTGACGTCAGCCGTGATGTTTGCAAACCAAGCCTTCCTTTCACCCGTCTCCTTTTCAGCCCTGTCAATGGACTTCATGATAGCCTTGGCCCTCTCCTCAAACCTACAGAAGCTGGGGCTAGCGATGTTCTCGTCATCCTTGACGTAGTCCATACCCCCTATAAGCAGATCGTATGCAAGCTTCTCCACCTCGTCGGGCGAGTACCCGACCTTGGGTTTAGGAACGGTTCCGATAATCGGCCTCTTGCCAATCCTCATGACTTCCCTTATCCCATTTATCCCCTTTGAGGGCCCCTTGAACCCCTTTAGGAAAACGGGCGGGAGATATATGTCCTCAACTCTTAGGCCCTTCACTCGCCTCATGCCGAAAATATTCCCGGCAACAGACGCTAGAAAGGCGGGCATGTTCGCCTCTTCAAAAAGCTCGACAGGGTAAGCTATCCTCACAAGGTATGAGCCATCCCCTAGATCCTTGTACTCATAGGCCTTACCCTTCAAACGGTCTAGTCTAGACTGGTCGTACCACTGGTAGAGAGTCGTCCAGGTCCCGACGCTGCTCTCTGCAGCCACACCGCCAGCTGCGTCGTCAACGGTAAAGCCCTCGCTCGGGGTTAGACGGAAAGTAACTATAACCTCGTTCTTTGGGTCTGGAGTGTACCCCCACTTCACGAATTCAGGATAAGGCTCAAATTCTTCCGGCATCTGATATCAAATATATCTTTACGGAAAGGGCGAATAAATACCCTTTGGTTATAGTTGAGGCAAAACACCTTGAAGCAAAGACCATATTTATCTGGATCAACATATCTAGCACGTGACGCACGAGATCCAGGAAAAAATAATAGAGGTTTACAACAAGGTCATTGAGAGCGTCGTAGGCGTGTCTACTCTACGCGTCATAGACCTCATATTTACCCAAGCCCCCATCACGGGTTTCGGGTCGGGAGTCGTAGTGGACTCCGACGGGCTCATAGCCACTAACTCACACGTAGTCGAGGGTTTTGAGAAAATAGTAGTTACCGACCCGCATGGCGATACCTTCCCAGCAGAGATAGTTGCGGAGGACCCTCAATGGGACATAGCTTTCCTGAAAGCCGAGGGAGGAGACTTTAAGCCGGCGAAGCTCGGCGACAGTGACAACGTGAAAATAGGCCAGATAGTCCTAGCCATTGGAAATCCATTCGGCCAGATACTCGGCGGACCCTCGCTAACCTTTGGCGTCATCAGCGGCCTCAAGAGAACTCTTCGGGTAGAAGGGAAGGTTTACGAGAATATGATTCAGACAGATGCCGCGATAAACCCCGGGAACAGCGGTGGCCCGCTTGTAAACCTCGATGAAGAGGTTATCGGGATAACGACAGCGATGATACCCTTTGCCCAAGGAATCGGCTTCGCGATTCCCGTCAACGAGGTCAAATGGGCCCTCGAGCAGGTGAGACAGTATGGTAGAATTGTGAGGCCCTGGATCGGCATATTCGGAATCGACGTCACACAAATGGTTGCCAGGCAGCTCAATCTCCCCGAACCTGGAGGAGTCTTGATAGTCCGAGTAGTACCCGGTGCTCCAGCACACCGTGCAGGAATAAGGGCCGGGGATCTGATAATCGAGGCCAACGGGAAGAAGCTCGAGGGTGTTGCTCATCTCGCCCGGGTTCTGCGAGAGATAGGCATAGGAGGAGTTGTAGAGCTTAAAATCCTACGACACGGCGTATACAGGATTATAAATGTCCGCGTGGAAGGAATTTCAACCCAATAATCCTGATTAAACTAGGAAAAACAAAAATCCTAACTCCTGTTTAGTTGGAGCCTCCACTTGTACGCTAGGATTTTTCAGCCCCTATAGTGTTTCGCCATTTCCTCGTTTCCAGGCATAGCGAGGATTGCATCCCACACCTCTTCGGCCTGCTTCTCGGACTTCGTTCTGGGATCCAGCATGAGCCAGTCTATGAGGATCTGCCTCCCGCCCTCAAGGAAGGCTGTCAGGGTCATTTCCATTCTTAGCATGCGCGGCCAGAGAACAGACTTGAGGATCTTCCCGGGAACCCTTAACCCTTGAGGCCTCCTAACTCCTTTCGCGGATACCTCTGCGGGGATCTCGACCGCGACATTGTTGGGTATGCCGTCAATCGCCCCATCGTTGGGGACATTGACCTGATAGGTCGCAGGCTCGTCGTTCGCTATAGAGCTTATGATTGGGATGAGGGACTCATCTGTCCTCGAGGCTGGGAAGAAGGGAGCTATAGGCATGCGTGGATCCTCGGCTAGCCTCTCAAGGTAGCTCGAGTACCACTCGTGGTGGGCGAGGTATAGCATCCAGCCTATCTCGCTGTCAGGGCCTCCGGTGGGACCGAACCAATACTGCTTGGTCTTTAGGTCCCAGTGATACGCCCACGTTCCCCCTCTAACCGTGTCGCCGATTGGGAATAAGCCGTAACGCTTGTACATGTCGACTGCGGCTGGGCTCAAGTGTATGTCGAAGGGGTTGCGTTGGCTGAGCCTCCACTTCCTCCAGTATTCTTGGGCTTTTTTCTCGATCCACTCGTCCAGGAGTGGATAGAGGTTCCTCCCCTTGGAGGTAAACTTTGTCAACCATATGACGTGGTTGAAGCCTATCATCTCGGCCTCCACGTCCTCCGGTTTAAAGCCAAGTATGCCGGCTATCTCCTTATAGGCGAGGTGCCCGTGACACAGCCCAATGACGTTGACCTTCACCTCTCGTGATATCAGCGTAGTGAGCTCGAAGACGGGGTTAGCCAGTTGCAGGAGCCATGCTCCGGGGGCGTACTGTTCGACGTCCCTTGCTATGTCTAGTGCCAGCTTGAATTGGTAGTAGCCCCATATGGTGTGGTAGTCCGAGACCATGTTCCACTCCGTGCTGTTCACACCCCGGTAGTAGCCGTGCTTCTCGGAGATCTCCCGCATCGCCTCGTAGTATCCGTGCCCACCATACATGGCCGTGTTTACGACGAAGTCAGCGTCCTTGATTGCCTCCTTCCTGTTAGTAGTCAGATGGAACTTGTAGTCTACGCCAAGCTCTGAGGAGTATTTCCTTGCGAATGCGCCTACTCTCTTAAGACGGGTCTCGTCTATGTCCATAAGGTAGACTTCGCTCCCTAGGAGGGTGGGGGTATGGAGAAGATCGTGAACCACGGTTGAACTCCAAGCTATGCTTCCCGCGCCTATAACGGCGATCTTGACTTTTGTCACAACTTCATAATATTGTATTAAGAAATAACTTTTTCTTATTAAGAACTAGTCTTTAAGAGGCGTCTTTAAGAGGCGGAACGTTAACTCTACACCGTCTCATTATCAAGGCTGAACAGCCTCGACGCTCAGCACCTTGAGGGTTGCTTTTCTCAACAACAGGAGCGTTGTAAGTCTAATAGCGGGGAACAGCATCAAAAATAAGATTATAGCAACGGGATTAGCATATGGGGGACGGACACGTATATTAACAAGGGAAAGACCCGATGATAAAACATCTAATATCGCAACGGCCTTGAAGAGACCCTCCTTCGTCAGCGAGCCCAGTTCTAAGAGGAACATTATCATCCCCACCCATCCGAGCAGTATTCCTAAACCCATCACGAGTAGCGTTACTACTAGCCCGAGTATGATAATTACCAGCAATCCCTGGTATCCCTCCCGTGCACCAGGCTGCTTCACAATCATCCCTGGCAAAGGCGTCGTCCCGTTGGAGGTTATAACAGCTAGGATGATTAGCGCAGCAGAGATCGCTCCAAAGATGAAGCCGGCATAGTAACCATACTTCAGAAGCTTTGAGGGAGTTGAAAGGGTGCTGCTCCACTTGGCCAGCCTACCCGCTGAGGGTATAAGGTAGAAGAGGATAGCGATAAGCCCTAGAACAAATCCGACGAGGGCTAAAACGCCCCCGATAACCGACAATACTAGATATCTTTGCAGAGAAGCCATAATCTCTTCGAGAATATGCTGGGAGGTCGCGTACGCGGTCAGGGAGTAAAGCAACATAGTATATGGAGCTAAAAAGATGGAAGATATCACTTCTAGAACATAAGATATGATGCTTATCTCAGAATATTTTTTGAGAAGATTCAAGCCATACCTGTAGTCGTCGGCCTGGAGAACCTGCATAACTCAACCCCGATTCAATTTTGATATCAACTAATAAAACGCTGACGCCGAACACGCCTATAGGAAAACATATTTAGAGGCTTTAGAGGGTCACTCAGCGAGAAGCTTTACTATCCTATTCAGGTATTCCAGGCCCTTCAAGTACGTTTGCTTACCTACCTCCTCTAGGCAATACATGCTCTTACCCTCCTCGCTTGTCTTACGCCTGACTAGCCCTTCTCTCTCCATCCTGTATAGAACAGTGTAAAGGTAAACAGTGTTAACCTTTATGGAGAACTTTTCCTTAAGTCTCTTCTTTAATTCTGTAACACTCAATCCATCTTCGTGTAGCAGGATATTAGCCACATATATCCATAGAACCTCGTTTTCAAGCTTCCTCTTAAGCCTCTTGAAAGCCTTCAAAGACACTTCTGAAGCCACGATCAGAGAAAAGCCAAAGGCTTATTAATAACTCTTCTAGAAGGTTTTCTGTATAAAAAAATTCATACGTGATTCGTATGGGAAAGATAAGGGTGGGACTTGTAGGGATAGGGAACTGTGCCTCAGCCATAGTTCAAAGCGTTTTCCTCGCGAAGAAAACGCCTTTAAGGGGTATCCTTTTCGAAGAGATAGGAGGCTACAGGGTACAGGACATTGACTTTGTTTTCGCTGCCGACGTGGATACAAGGAAGATAGGTAAAGATCTTGGCCAGGCAATATTCGAGGGCCCCAACCTCTTCCCCCGGTTGGTGGAAGATATAGAGACGGGAGTAAAGGTCACAGCGGGGCCTGTCCTTGATGGAGTTGCAGAGCACATGAGGCCTTTCTTCGCGCCGCACTCGCGAGACGTCTCAATGGACGAAATTGTTAAGGCCATGAGAGACGCTGGGGTCGAGGTCGTAGTGAATATGCTGCCGGTGGGCTCTGAGCTTGCTACACGCTTCTATGCCGAGGCTACGCTCAGAGCTGGCGCGGCCTTCATAAACGGCATCCCTGTCTTCATAGCAAGTGACCCTACGGGTGAATGGCAGGAGAAGTACAGGCGAGCCGGGCTACCTCTACTTGGAGACGACGTGAAAGGACAGTTTGGGGCCACGATTCTCCACTCAGCTCTCACGGCTTTGATGCGTGAGAGAGGCCTTCTCGTAGAGGAGACCTACCAGCTGAACATAGGGGGTAATACGGACTTCCTCAACATGAAGGAGGAAGAAAGGCTCCGGAGCAAGAGGGAGAGCAAGACTAGCGCTGTCGCATACACGCTTTTCAACGCAGAGGAGATTATCCGGTCACAGAGAATAAGGATTGGTCCAAGCGACTGGGTACCATTCCTAGGGAATACCAAGGTGGCCTACATATACATCAAGGCGACATCATTCCTCGGATTACCCGTGGAGCTCGACGTCAAGCTCAAGGTAGACGATAAGAGCATGTTTGCCGCTTCAATGGTAGACGCTATAAGGCTGGCGAAGCTGGCACTTGACAACGGACTATCCGGGCCCATACACGAGGCCAGTGCATACTACTTTAAACACCCGCCGAGACCTGTCTCGTCGCCTTACGAGGCTAAGAGAATGCTGGAAGAGTTTATAGCAAGGTACGGGGCAGCACAGGCCTAGATCCCACACTCATACAAGATACAACTATATACGTATAAAACAAGTGATCTTCGAGACAAAATGTTTGATGATGCACTGAGCGATGAGAGGTTTAAGAAAGTCATCGAGAAAGCCATAGGCTACTATAGGCACTCACACCACGATATCTCCCACGTTGAACGCGTCTATAATTTAGCCCTCAGGATAGCACGCGAGATCGGAGACCCGGTCGACCTAGACGTTCTGAGAGCTGCTGTGATACTACACGACATAGCGAGGTCGATGGAGGACGAGGGTGTTATAGATGACCATGCAGCTAAAGGCGCTGAGCTCGCCAGAGAGATTCTCCGCGAGGCTGGCTTCGAGGAGGAGAAGATCGAGAAGGTTGCCTACAGCATCGCCTCCCACAGGTTCAGGAACGGTGTAAAGCCAGACCTAATCGAGGCCCAGATATTACAGGACGCTGACAGGCTCGACATGATAGGGGCTATAGGCATAGCCAGGGCCTTCGCGAGGGGCGGTTGGTCCAACACGCCCTTCTATGATCCAGCAAAGCCGCCGAAGAACAACTATGACGGCCGCTCTGAAACCGTTATAAACCACTTCTACGAGAAGCTTTTGAAGATAAAGGACACCCTGAACACCGAGCCCGCTAAGAAAATAGCAGAGGAGAGGCATAGGTTCATGCTCCTATTCCTTGAGAGATTCATGAAGGAGTGGCGTGGAGAACTATAAGGTGTTCTTGCGAGAAACTATTCGTTAAACAAGCAGACCTGGATCTTGCTTTTAGTGCGTTCGGCTTTTAAATATCATTATGATACATTATTATTTGGTAGGCGTGCTTTCAGAGGAGGAGAAAAAGAAAATTCTAAGAACCTTGAGAGAGGATGAAGAGTTTAGGTACGCTGTAGCAGGCTTACTAGGGCTCGACACAATCCTTAACGAGCTAAGAATGCTTAGAGCGGACTTCCAGCGCCACCTCGAGCTTGAGGAGATGAGGTGGAGGGAAAACGACAAGAGGTGGGAGGAAAACAATAAGCGGTGGGAGGAAAATAATCGCAGGTGGGAAGAAAACAACAAAAGATGGGAGGAAAACAACAGGAGATGGGAGGAGGCTTATAAGAGGTTCGAAGCTATTGAGGCAGAGTTAAAAAAGCTGCGGGAAGACCACAACAAGCTTCGGGAGGACTTCAACAGGCAGTTCGAGCTTTTCAGCAAGAGGCTCGACTCATTCGAGAGGCGTCTCATAGCCATGGGGGCTAGGTGGGGAGTTGAAAGCGAGGAGACTTTCAGGGAGGCTATGAAGAATATAGTTGAGGAGATACTTGGCGCTGGCAAGGTGGAAAAGTGGAGAGTCCTCGATGAGGAGGGGGTAGTCCTCGGCTACAAGGCTGAGGTGGAGGTAGACGTGCTCATCAAGGATAAAGTGCACATCCTGATAGAGGTAAAGTCCAGCGCGTCAGAGAGCGACGTGTTTAAGCTATGGAGAATTGGAAAACTTTACGAGAAAAAGACCGGTGTAAAGCCTAGACTTGTCATGGTGACGCCTTTCCCAACGGATAAGGCTCTGGAGGCCGCGAAAAATCTCGGAGTAGAGATCTACACGAGAACATAGGCATAGACGCCCTCAAGCGAGGGACTCGTTCATTACGGTTTTCTCGTTTTAATCTATTTATCAATGTATTATTAGTGTACAATCCTAGGTGTGACCCAACGCCTCCCCAGTGAGGAGAAGGCCCCTTCAACAACCCTACAAGTCCGAAAAATCCACAATTTGTGCCGGCCAACCGGGATTCACTCACCAGCCATGTCTGCTTCAATGCAAGACATTTTTTATTCAGGTACCATACTCGATTACATGTGGCATGGAAGGCAATAACCATAATAGCAGTGGTACTCATAGCCTCCGCATTGTACTTGAACGACCTCGTCTCGTCGGCTGAGCGTATAAGCGTTGACGTGGAGAAAATAAGCGTCGTGAGCGTTGGGCTTCAAGCCGCCAACGTTAACCTCACACTGGCTTTCAACAACCCCTCGAACCACAAATACACTGCGGAAGTCGTCAATTATGACGTCTACATTGAGGGCGTGAAGGTCGGGAACGGCACCATTACAAACCTAGAAATACCGCCTGGAACCACACGTCAAAGCTCTATACTAACCCTGTACTACGCTAAGCTCGGGAAAGCCCTCATGAGCCTTTTAACCCAGGGCAAGATCGACATAACCGTTAACGGGACGGCAAATATTAAAGTCCTCTTCTTCCCCGTCGAGGTAAAGTTCTCCAGAACAAAGACCGTTAAGCCCTAGAGTCGCTACTGGGCTAAGGCAGTCGATCAACGTTTAAAAGCGGTTGGAGATAAAGCCCTTCATCGTCATGGGGCTTCCACGTGGCCGGAGCATCCTCTGAGAAAGTCTCAAGAGTACTCGAGGAGTTAACTTCACTGTGCGTTTCGAAGATATACCCCTTTCATTGCAGCAGCGACAACACTAGGAGCTATCTGTCCAGATTCCACTCTTAAGCCCATGGAGGCGGCGGGGGTGGACTTGAGGTATCACTCGACGTGTAGTAGAGAAAGCGGCAGAGGCTTCAATAATCTTTGCTCACGTCAACGTCACTAAATATTGGTGGGATAAAAATTATAAGGTAGGTCCCACTAACAGTTTTTGTGGAAAGAGCTAGAATTGATGGTAAGGGGAGAGTCACAATCCCAAAGAGGCTGAGAGAAATACTTAACCTCAGGGAGGGCGAGGAAGTGCTCCTTGTGCCCGAGAAGGATGGACTCCTAATTAGGAAGGCCAGTCAACCCGAAGAAATCCTGGAGAGGCTTCTAGGAGACCTGACGTTTAGCAGGGAGCTGAGAAAAGTAGCGGAACAAGAGGCGCTAAGGGAAACTTCAACATGATCAAGGCGCTTCTTGAGACAGGTTTTCTTCTCGCCTTAAACCCTCGGGACAGGAACCACGAGTGGGCCACGCGCGTACTGAACGAGGCAAAGAAACATAAAATAATCATTTTTCTCTCCCCAGCCTCCCTCATAGAACTATCCCTAATCTTGAAGTCCAGAGGACTCACAGACCCTGAGATCAGCCAGGTCTTCGACGCGTTAAACTCGCTCATAAAGCCCAAGCCATCATATCCAGAACTGACGGCGGAAACCCTTTCCTTGGCGGCAAGGCTGAGGACTAGGTACCCGGAGCTCTCCTTCTTCGACTCTATACATGCAGCCCTTACGTTAGAGAATGACCTCGCCTACTACGACCTAGACGACGTTATTCTCCATGTAGTGGAGTCTGAGAGAGGGTAAAGACAGACCAGGGTTATAGAAGCTCCAGTGACGGGCATCGTCAGACTGGAGTGAGGGGCGTGTTCTCCTAAAGGCTACGCCCAGTTTTTAACGAAAAGATGGCTGTTAGGCGG
>NZ_JBMFLX010000024.1:0-19786 GCF_049970975.1 Infirmifilum sp.
GAAAAATTAATCGGTTTTTCCTTGTCCTTTAAGCTCCTTTATTCTTTTATCCAGTTCTTGGATCTCCCGTTCCAGGTTTCGTCGTGCATCTTCTAGCCACTGCCTGTATGCTTCGAGATACTCTTGTTGTACAGTAGGCACCTGAGCGGTGGGAAGTGGAAACGTTGGAAGACTGCCGTAGCGTGCGTAGTACCACCAGCACCATCCTGGTCCGTAGATCCATCCAGGGCGCTGCCATGGCGGAAGGTAAGAGAATGGTCCTCTGCCTGGGTATGGTCCCCAGCCTCGATACCACCCCCAACCTGGTGACATGTCTTACACCATTTTGAAATATATTTCACATATATTTAAGTTTTTCGATGCAGTGAACGAGGATAAAGCCTGGAACAGACAATGAAATGAGATATTTTACAACAATAAGAACTTTTCAGCGTGAATAACGGTGAGGCCTAATCGTTCATTCCTCCATGGATGGTTTTGAAGTAGAGAGGCTTATACGAATAGGCTTCAGATTTATTAACGCATCAACTAATTTCCTCCTAGCAGAGTCTAAGATTCGCCATAGAGTGGCATTTGAAAAACCCAGCATAGACGCCGCTTCATCAATTGTTAAACCATCAATATAAACTATCTTTAACACTTCCAGTTCCTCCGGATATATATCGACGCTCTCCTCAAGATTTATGTGAGCCGTGTTCCCAGGCAGAGGTAGGAACACTATTCCTTGAGGAGAATTCTCGTTGGGGGGAGGCCCCCTCCAGTGTCTGCCTGTTCTCCTTCGTCTTCCCCATTTATGCATGATGAATACAGTCCTCTATAGAATTACTTGTATTCTTATGAACTAATAAGTGATTCGTTTAAATAGATTTAAGCGGGGTATCATCTAATAGATTTTTATATATTCTACTTCGATACAGGACTTGCTTCTATTCTCTTGGGTCAAGTGCCTGTAGACCTGACCTGCATCTCTTCTGTTATAGCCGAAGACTGCGTTGTCTATCCATATATCCGCCCTTGCTTTGAACGATCCTGCATTAATGGGAAGCCTGGCTACAAGGCTGCCATCTATATAGTATTTTGCCTCAGTCTTCAACCATTCTATCTTGTAGGTGTGCCAATCAGTTAAATCTAGGTTTTGAAGCACAGGTTTGTGAGTGTAAATTGTTACGCCTATCGCACCTCCTGTTAGCCTTGAGATGAGGCTTGGAGCCAGCAGAGATCCTCGGTAAATTTTAATCGGTATAAAGCCTGTAACAGCCTGCGCAAAGAAGCCCTGGAAAATATATGGGCCCCTGCTCTGCAAATGTATAAACCATATCGGCCTGCTGAGGCTGAAGAGCATCGAGTGGTTCCAGAAGCCCCATCCTGCTGAGCCGTAGTGCAGCTGAGACATTCTCAGCTTTGCCTCAAACGTCTTGGTTTCCCAGGGGAGATCGTCAAACCTTCCATCGGATATCTCAGCGTTGGAATAGTAGAGAGCTTCTGTTGGACCGCTACAAAGTGTAAGCTTGCTGTCCCTGACGCTAATTGAGGCGTAATTGTCTGTCCTGTAATCCCAGTAGGGTGTCCTTTCCTCGAACTCGTCGTAGAGGCCTTCCTCGCTCTTAGTAAACCCCTTATGCACTCACGTGCACCTCTCAGCGTCTAGCCTTTTCAGGCTCTCTATGTTTTCTCTCTCAGAGGGGTCTATTTCTCTCGTCAAGAACCATTCGTCTAGGATCTCCTTTGCGACCTCCTCGCTAGTGAGCCTGCCGCTCAGGGCTAGCACATTTGCATCGTTCCACAGTCTAGCGCCTCTAGCCGTCTTAGCGTCGAAACAAAGAGCTGCTCGAACACCGCGAACCTTGTTTGCAGCAATGGAAACACCTGTCCCCGTATAACATATCACTATACCGGTGTCCACTTTACCGCTGGCTACAAGCTCTCCTACAGTCTGCCCAACTCTTGGCCAGGGATAAGGCTTTCCCGTCTCAAGAGAGCCGACCTTGATAACCTCAAAGCCTCTCCTCTCCAACTCCTTAACAATGAACAAGGCGACTGGGTAAAGGTCGTCTGAGCCGACAGCGACCCTCATACATCTCTGTAAAAGCATGGAGTCCTTAAATAATTACCTCGAAACCCTACTCTACTAATGCTCGTCTAACACTTGAGAATTATGCTTCCTCGCCGCCAGCCTTGTATACCCTTGTTATTCTTCCATCTTCGATATAAATTATAGTGGCTCCGGGTGGCTCCTCCACCTCTACATGGGTTATTAGAAAGATCTGATCAAAGAACCTTGAGAGCTCCCCTGCGAAGAAACTAACTATCCTCTCCCTCCTTTCTCCATCCGACGAGCCTAGAGGCTCGTCGAGAACTATGAATTTAGGATAAGAGCCCTTAGAGCTAGGTAGAAGCGCAAGCGTGAAAGCTATCCTTAAAGCTAAAAGGAACTGGTCGTTCGTTCCCCCTGAATAAATGTCCCGTCTAAGCCATCTTCCTGCCTCAGCATCATAGACCTCCAAGTCGTAGGTATCAGGCTGCAACCTAACGGCTTTGTACCTTCCGTCTGTAAAGTAGTTTATTGTCCAGCTCATATAGTTCTCGACCAGAGGGGCGAACAACTCACGCCTCCTACGTGATATCTCTTTCAGTGCCTGAAGAGCTCTTTTGACAGCTTTAAGCTCCTTATCGAGGCGTTTACACTCTTCCTCTAATTTTTTAATCTCTTCTTGGAGCTCTTGTAGTCGCGGCTTAATCTTCTCAGCCTCGCTTAACTCTTTTTTCAGGGTTTCCAACCGTTCCTCTAATCGTGTTTTTTCCTTAGAGATTCTCTGGAAATCTTCGTCTAGCTTGCCATATGCAATATCTACCAGGTCGGGGTCTTGTTCCTCAGCAGCCATCTCAACGTATTCTACCCTACCCTTGAGTCCTGGTGGAACGGATGGTATGACTGTGTGCTCCAGTTCCTCTAATATCTTCCTTCTATCCTCTTCTAGTTCGCTTAATTTGACGTTAAGTTTTTCTAGCTTCTCTGTGGATTCCTTGACTTCCTGTTTGAGCCTTTCTAACTGCTTGCCACTGCTTTCAATCCCAGCCTTCAGGTTGCTCTCCTTTTCCCTCAGTTCATTAATTTTCTCACTGAGGCGGCTAACTTCTTTTTGCAGAGCAATTAATGCGTTATCAATGCTTGCTGCATGACTTTCGCCAGTAAGTCTGAGGATCTCCTGTTCCAGTCTCTCGAGATGAGCCCGGATTTTCTCTTCCTCTAATTTTAATTCTTTTAAACGATTATTTTTAGCCTCAAGCTGAGCAACAAGAGCTTTCCTTGGACCTATTTCCGACTCAAGTCTACCCAGTTTAGTTAGCAATTCTTGCTTGAGGGAAGATCTACGATGATAGGTTACAAGAAAAACAATAAGTGAGACGCCCGAAAGTGGAATAGCAACCCAAGTAGCTTGGTATAGCAAAGCGAGCAAAGCTATGAAGGCGAGACCTATACTACTCAGATAAGGTTGTATGGAGGGTTTTATGGAAGCTAGGAGTAGCTCTATCTTTCTTTTCTCTTCTTCGAGATTCGCGAGCTCCTTTTGCGCGCTCTCTATTCTCCTTATGTCGTCTTCTAGAGCCTCTAATTCCTTGCTTATCCTATTCATCCTGTCTAACTCTCTGTCCCTGTTATCCTTGTAGGATTTTAAATCGCTAAGTATTTTCAGTCTATCTTCATACGTTGATTGCAGCTGCTCAAGTTCCTTTTGGATCTTTTCGAGTTCTTCTTGTAACATTGGTAGGTTTCTTTCTATTTGTTGTATTTCATTATCATTTCTGTTCTTTTTTTCCTGTTCATCTCTGATAGCATTCTTGGTTTCAGCTATCTGCTCCTCTACACGCGACTTCTGTTCCTCTAATTGTTTTTTCTTATAAAGGGATTGCCTCAGGTGCGCCAAGTATTGAAGGGCTAGCTTGAGTGCAGCTTCCTCCTCACCTAGAGCAGGGATTTTTTCCTCTATTTCTTTGAGCTCTCTCATAAGGTTTGGAATTGAGTTTACTTTTTCTTCTAGGAGCTTGGCTTGCTGCAATTTTTCTGAGTATTTAAGCTCAAGGTTTTCTTTTTCATATTTTTTATTGCTCCTTGTTTCCTCGAGAGCCTGTATAGCCTTATTATAGCTTTCAAGACCCATCATGAGGTTAATTATTTGTTCTCGCTCGCTTTTACCCATTTGAATAATCCTCTCAAGATCTTTTTGTGCAACGATGTTTGTGGAGAGCATCTCTCTCCATGAGACTCTTAAGAGACGTTGAATCTCATCGTTTACTTGCTTGGTACCAGAAGCTATGACTCTTTCAGTGCCTTGTGTAATTTCTATGAGGCGAGCGTTAACCTGCTTTATCGTTTCACCCTCTCTGACAAGTTCCCTGTACACGCGGTACCTTTTACCGTCGACCTCGAACTCGACCTCTACTTGTGCTCTCCGAGCCTTATGGTTCACGACCTCATTATAGCCTCCGCGTGGATTACCCCGCAAATCGCCTATGACTTGATGGTCTCCGTAAAGACCGAAAAGTATGGATTCGATTAAGGTGGATTTGCCAGCCTCGTTCCGGCCCTTTATTATATAAAATCCTTTTCCTAGGCTGAGAGGCGTCGTCAGGTTAAGCCTTCTAAAGTTTACTGCTTTAATGGAATGTATGACTACCACGCTCCCACCTCCTGTAGTACTTTAAGACCTATTTCCAGGGCAAGCCTCAAGATGTCCGCTTCCTCGCCCGTCACATTGGATAAGGCCTCATTGAAGTACTCTTTATAGGAATCAATTGGCGAACTTATATCAGATGTTAACTTGATCTCCTTGAAGAGGCTTTTAAGACCAGAGTCATCAACGACAACGTGGAAAAAGTTGTTTGCTAGTTTGTTTAATAGTTCAGCCTTGCTGTAGCGTGACATCTTCTCAACGGGAAGGCTTCCCTTTATTACGATCCTTGCCAATAGCTCTTGATCAACGAGATTAACGGCTTTAAGAACCCTGGTTACGGGTTCGTCAACCGTCTCGTCTAAAGTTACCTCAAAAGTTTTCATGGGACGGGTCGGAACCTCTATAAACTCCAGTCTGGGTGTACTGTTACCAGTGAGCTCAACGTACACGAATCCCTTTTTATCGTCAGTTTCCTCGTTGAAGCTTCTGCGCTCAGTGCTCCCAGGGTAGACCACGAGTGTCTCCTTAATGGTTGTATAGGAGTGCCCGTGGAGGTGTCCCATGGCGAGATAGTTGAGGCCTTCGGGGAGATCTGCGGGAGTTATCGTGGGTGCTGCCCAGTTCTTGGGTATTTTGAAGCCTGCAAAGTTATAGTGGAGCATGGCGATGTTTATATCCCCTTCGATTGGGATCCTTAGGTTGCGGTCACGAAGAGGATTAGAGCTTATTTCCAGAGTAGGATCAAAGGAGAGACCCGTTACTGCTACGTCCAGCCCCTCGACTTTAAGGTGCTCCACCCTGAACTCGTCTAGTTCTGGGAAGAATGTCGCGTATCCTGCGGCCTCAATCTCACCTATGGGTGACATGCCCTCTTCTTGTGATCGAGGCATGTCGTGGTTGCCACCGATGACGAAGGCCTTAATGCCCTCAGACGTTATTCGACGGAAAGCTTGCAATACTCTCGTCCTTACGGGGTTTCGGGGATTTATCGAATCGAAGAGATCCCCCGAGACTAAGAATAGATGAGGCTTCCTCTCTAGCACGAACTCGACAACCCTGAGAAAGGATTTGTAGAAGTCAAGTCTTCTATCGAGGGCTTTCGAACCAAGATAACTTAGTTTTGGGTCCAGGTGGTTGTCAGCTGTATGAACTAGCCTAAGAGGCATGTTTTACACCTCTGAGAATACACCCTTGGCTGGTGGAGCTATTTTAGGCGCGGTAAGCCTTAACTCTTCCCTTGCCTGCCTTAGTTCCTCGACCAGATCAATGTCCGCACCACCTTCCTTTGTCCTTCTAGCACGAACCTTGACTACCACGGGCACACGCGTGAGTTCACCTAGGATTACAGCCTCACCCACGTTTAGCCCAGGCAGATCTGCAAGGAGGTCTGCACTGAGCCTCTCGCTTGATTCTTGAACTGCTCTCTGATCCAGAGGGTTTGTTATTCTCAATATTATCTGGCTGTTGCACTGGCTTAAAGCATCCGAGTCTATCTTGCTGGGCCGCTGGGTTACCAGTACGAGGAAAACGCCGAACTTTCTCCCCTCTGCAGCTATTGTTTTAATAACCTGAGAGGACATGGTATTTTTCTTGGACTCCTTACCCGGGACGAATCGATGAGCTTCTTCAACCACGACGAATATAGGGTACCTGAATTGCCCCGTGTATCTCAGCTCGAATATACCTTCAAGGATCCTGCTAACAATATAGTCCTGGCTTGCATCGTTTAGCCCTGACAAGTCGATAACTGATACATGCCCGGGTTTAAGTATCTCGTCTTTGAGAGAAGTAGTCCTTTCCCCAAACACTTTAAACTTAGTTAAACGTCTCAAGTGGTTTATAGCTCGCTGGGCAGCCTCTTTAACTCTCTTAGTTCCAGACCTTGCAGCCATCTCTTCCAGCACCTGTATTAGATCCCTGACCTGATAATCGTTCCCTTTCTCGCGAAGCTTCTTGATAGCCGCACGTATTACCTCCCGAACATTCGACCACCCCTCTGGGATGCCGGCGACACCGGCAACCTCGTCGCCTTCAAGCTCTGAAAACTTGAAAACAAGCTCGTTGACGTTATCCAGCTGACTCGACGAATATCTTCCCGTACTGTTTGGGTTTCTGAAGACTAGGATTCTATCTGAGTACTCGTGTCTTTTCATATCCCTGTCTCTGCTCAGGAAGACATAGTCGGCGTGTGGATCAATGATGACAACTGTGCCACCCAACCTTAAGAGTTCCTCTATTATGACGCCAACAGTGTAAGATTTACCAGCACCTGTTTGTGCGATGACAGCTACATGCCTTCTGAAGCCGTTCACGCTCAGGTAAACGGGGACCGAACTTCGGGAAACCAGAGTACCTATATACAGTCCCTCCTCGGGTTCATAGGAAAAAAAGTTACTGACTAACTCGTCCGGAGCCAAAAAGACTGGATTACCTGGGAATAGTGCTCTCCTAGGCATGAGTACAACCCGGCGACCATTTTCTTCGGCTAGGAATCCAAGTGTTTTAGCCGTACAAAGGATATTGGAGTCGTCTATACCGGCCCGATGTACCCTTTCGAGTGTCGTCAAATTCAATGATGAATTGAAGGCAGTACTGCTAGAGAGTACGCCGACCACTTGTGCAAGGACGTCTACTTCTCGGAGAACTCCGTTGACATATTCCCTAGACTTGACTATTACATACTCGAACTTTTGCGGGTGCTCCTCCTTATCTGTGACGAAAACAAAGCTCTCAGGAGATGCTTTTTCAACTATTCTTCCTACGAGTCTAAGGGTAGTGGACACGTCTCTCACCCCTCGAGTGGAGAATAAGCGTATCAAGCTCCCTCATTATAACCCTCCTGTATGTTTCCAGAGTCGCAGCTGAAATTTTAACCCTGCGGTCTACCTCTAGCAATAAAACATTGTAGCCTTTCTCACCTGCATAAAGCCCTCTTAAAAGTGACAAGGACCGCTCTACAGTTGCAATAGATGTATCATCGTCAGTGAACCGAGTAGAGCTTTGGAGTGCTCCACTTTTTAGAAAGCCTACGTCGGAAATCTCCTTACTTATAATATCAACACGTAAAGGATCATCACCAGGCCCCATAATGGTGTATGACATCAAAACAGGAGGATAGCTTCTAAGCTGGGCGATAAGCTCGTGTGCCATTTTTACAAACTCCCCTCTATGCTTGTCAGCTGATTTCTCGAAAACCCTGGCAAGCTTCTCAATGTTACCGTCGCTGGCACGTTCATCTAACACAAGGTCAAACTGTCCCGCTATTACCTTTGAGAGAGACAGGATCAAAGGAGTCGAATAGCCTTGACCTACACCTGCTTCAAGAATTATGCGAGAGTCTGGAACATGTGAGCGGGCCTGTTCAAAGTAATCCAGGATAACGGCTGGAAACTCTCCCGATCTAACCTTCTCTCTAACCTTCTCAAGAACCTCACGAGGCCTCCTCCTCAAGGCAGTCCATAATCGAAGAACCTCCTCTACCTCTACGCCTGATTCACTTGCCACTTCAAGGACTTTTTTCTTTAACAGCTCCTCCTTGAAAAGTGTTGAACGTGAGTCCTTACTGACTCCTAAAACAGTCACACCACGCTTTACAGCCTGAGTTAAGAAGTCGCTGTAAGTTCTTACATATTCGAACATGAAGTCTTCGCGACCCTCGAGATCTAACTCCATTAGGACATGGATCATACGTCCATAGAGCGAGCCATCAATGAGGATAAATTCAGGTTCATCCTCTAGCGATTCAAGAGCAACAGCGTGCTCTATGTGTTCCCTCATAAGCCTCACATATTCCTCGAAATCCCTCGTGTTGCGAGGATAGAGAGCATCCACAATCAATTTCCTGAAACTTTTCGAGAAGGGTGCGAGGGCCATGCTTCTAGCAACAAGTACGACTCCTCCCCCTCTAACCTCGACTATACCAGTACTACTATCCACGGCAAAAATCTTATCGATTACCTCAAGTGGAAGTGGTAAAGGCCTCCATTTCTCTATGACCATGCGCTTATAGTTTTCAGATAGCTCTGAGATTTTTCCTGCTATTTCTTCAAGATAAGACTTCTTGAGACTAATCTCTTCTGCTAGCAGATCCAAGAATTCCGGCACGTATGCATAATCTATACAATGTGTATAAAATTGTGATGTAAAAGTTTGGTGAAAGTAAAACTATCAGATAAAAGAAGAAAAATAAGTTTTATTTTAGGCTTTCTTGTGGCAGAACCACCAGTCGTAGCACTCGATCTCTTTTTTCGCGGCCTTTTCCAATCTCTCCTTAGCTGTTTTCTCGTCGGCGGCAGGCGGAACTATTACGTGGTCACCTACTAGTTCATTGTTGGGCCAGTTCGCGGGTATCGCTACGCCGTGCTTGTCTGCAGTTTGCAGTCCTTTAATCATTCTGAGGATTTCGTCTATGTTCCTGCCTAACTCCTGTGGGTAGTACAGCATAGCTCTAAGTACACCGTTTGGGTCGATGATGAATACAGCTCGGACAGTGTTCGTGCCCTTGCCAGGGTGTATCATCCCAAACTTCTTGGCAACCTCACCTGTATCGTCAGCGATTATGGGGAACTTTATCTCGACGCCTAGCTTCTCCTTTATCCATTCAACCCACTTTATATGACTGAATACCTGGTCAATGCTTAGACCGATAAGCTGTACATTAAGCTTCTGGAATTCCTCAAATCTCTTCTGGAAGGCTACAAATTCCGTGGTGCAGACAGGCGTAAAGTCTGCTGGATGGCTGAATAACACTATCCATTTTCCTTTATAGTGATCAGGGAAAGTAATTGTTCCGTGAGTAGTCTTAACTTCCATCGAGGGTATCTTTTCTCCTAACAAGGGGATTCTTCCTTCTGACATTGTTTTCACCCTTTTTGCTGTTCATAATACTTTTTTAGGTTTAAATAAATTTCGGTTAGGAAATCATACTTTAAAGATCGTGATCCTAATAGATGAAGGGCTACCCAGTTGCAGGATTTGTTTAAAAAAAGGAGATAGCTTAAAAGACTCCAAGGGACTGGAGAAGGTATAGAGTCGTGAAAGAGACGATAGGTACTGTTATATTGTCATCTAGCCTTACGCCTCCTATGTACTCAACTCTTTCAATAAAACTCGCCGCCAGAGCCGAAAGTACTCCTGAGAGTCCGAAATTTAAGGCGATAGCCATAGCAGCGCTCACTATGAACATTGCAAGATTTCCGCTCCAATGCTTTATCCTTCTCTTAAAGAGAGCATTCCTGACTATTCCCGTGACGCCGTCCCCTACGGCCATGAAAAGTAGCGGTAATGCACCGAACAAGAACGGGTGATTATATCCTAGCTGGTTGCCCGCAAACCAGCCTAGAGTTATAAAGATAGCCCACATGATGCAGAAATCCACTTCGTAGATATTGTCCGGGTCTTGGAACCAATACATGAGTTTACCAGTTTTGTGCGGGATATACGTCAACAATGCGAGGAGAAGCCCTAAGGCGAATGGTAATGCTGGGGTTGAAAATAGGGGGTATAATGCGACAACGAGAGCCACTACTCCGCCTGCTAGTATGTGTATCACTTTTCTTGAATAATAAATGGCCACCTTATGGCTTTCTCCGCGCTTAGTAAAGAACTCATATGTTAGCTTCGCAATTACTGTTACTACGAACATTACCCAGACAAATAGTAGGGCTGCATACACTACCTCGTTTATATTTATCATAAGACGTATCAGTGTAAGATGAAAAGGACCCTCTATATAACAATTGCTTTCTAAAAATACGTCAATCGCCGAATAAACCAAATTACATTCTTAATTTCTTCCACATCACAAACACCTGGACAGATATTTATTTTAATTCCCTTAGGGTGAAAAGTCCTGGAAGATGAGACCGAAGACTCTGATCCTTAAAGTCGATCCTCAAAACCCTTCAATTAACGTGATTAGAGAAGCAGCCCGCATTCTTGCAGAGGGCGGACTTGTCGCCTTCCCCACAGAAACCGTCTACGGATTGGGGGCCGCAGCTGATATACGTGAAGCGGTACTCAAAATCTTCAAGGTTAAGAACAGACCACCAGATAACCCACTCATACTACATCTCGCTGACCCTGAGTGGTTGCCGAGAGTCTCCAGGAATATCCCCTCCTATGCCTACAAGCTTATTGAAAAGTTTTGGCCTGGACCACTAACACTGATCCTGCCAAAGGCGGAGCAGGTGCTTAGTGAGGTCACAGCCGGCCTGCCTAAAGTAGCTGTCAGGGTTCCAGCGCATCGCGTAGCACAATTACTGATCAAGGAATTAGGGAAACCCGTTGCAGCCCCTAGCGCGAATAGATCTGGAAGACCTTCTCCCACTCATGCCCGACATGTCATAGAAGATTTCAATGGCCAAATAGATGCAATAATTGATGCTGGTGAAACCCTCCATGGAGTTGAGTCAACAATACTTGACATCACCCTTTGGCCCCCCGTCCTGCTAAGACCAGGAGCCATACCTATCGAAGAAATAGAAATGACCTTGGGCGTAAAGGTAACGGTACCCGAGTTCGCTCGTGGGATACGGGAGTCAGAAGAAGCTATTGCTCCGGGAACAAAATACAGGCACTATGCTCCTATGGCTGAAATGATCCTGGTTGAAGCTGAAGATTATAAGAACCTTGATAAGCTAGTTGAAAAAGTAAAGGAGATAGCTCTCGAGAAAATTTCTAGAGGAGTCAAGGTCGGGATTTTATGCAGTGATGAGACAGCACACAGATATGAAGGACTCGGATTGGTGGTTAGTCTAGGTCCACGTAGCGACAGCTTTATCATTGCTAGGAATCTCTTTAAGGCTTTAAGATCTATGGACGAGTTAGGCGTCGAGTTTATTGTGGCTGAAGGCTTCGAGGAAAAAGGTTTGGGGTTGACGGTAATGAATAGGCTTAGAAAAGCCTCGGGTCATAACGTTGTAAAGGCTGTGTAACAACAGGAATAATTTCTCGTTTTTAACTTGGCTGGAGATGTTTTAAGATGTCTACAACTTGTTCATCTGTAACTTCGCTAAAATCTTGGTAGTACATTCCTACTGCGTAGAGTAGAAGCGGCTTATAAACCCACACAAGCTCGTCACAGTATTCCCTAACAAGGCTCACTACGTCATCTGAAATTACAGGAGTAGCAATTATTACTCTTGAGGCACCCGCTCTACGTGCCGCGATCGCAGCCACTATTACTGTTGCACCTGTAGCAATCCCATCGTCAACAATAATCGCATCAAGCCCTGGTATCTGTAGCGCGAGACCACCTCTGAATTTAGCTACGTATTCCGATACACGTTTTCGTTGAAACGATATCTCCTGGTTCAAGTATTCCTCACTAATTCCTAGTTCCTCTACCAAACCCTGATTAATCCAGAGGGCGTCATACTCGCTTACAGCTCCGATTCCAAGCTCCGGGTTGCCGGGGGCTCGAAGCTTCCTCGAAACTATTGCGTTTAGGGGTACTCCTAGCTTCTCAGCTACTGCTTTCGCAGTTACAACCCCACCCCTAGGTATGCCCAGTACTATAGCTTTCTCCCAGCTTTTCCTAAGCGATAATAATTTTTCCCCTAGAAGCCTTCCGGCGTGAAGCCTATCTCGGAAAACCTCGACCATACCCAAATAATAGAAAAATCGAACTATATAGCTAATCTTAGCTAAAACCCTATCCTCTTCCTTAAACGAGCAAGATCTATTACACGTTCTCTCTTCTTTTCCTTTGTCTTCGCGAAATTCTTGTAGGCAAGCTCTAGTGACTCGAAGACCGCCTGTACGACGTCCCAGCCAGAAGTAGACGCGGAGTAAGAGCCTTTATCTAGCTTTATCGAAACCCGGACGTCATATCTCCGCCTCTCACCAGCTTTCTCGCGTGGCTTTAAGACTACCGAGAATTCTAGAAGATTAGCTCGCGCCGCAACGCTTTTCGCTATGTCGACAGTTTTTCTTGTGACAAGGTTTCTCTCTATAAAGTCTAGTTCATCTAACCCTTCGATTCTTATAGGTAGTTTGGCTTCCTCAACCTCCGGTAGGAGACGCCTTATAAACAGATAGGGGGATATAACACCCACAACATTTTGTTTAGGGTCCAAGACAATAGCTCCCTCGGCGATATCTTCAATGGTGGGTATACCGTCCACATTAACTGTTCTCTGAGGAGACATCATTATCTTGTGTACTGGTTGATCAAGGAAGTATTCTACCTCTCCCTTTACCTCGCCTAGCTTGTCCCTGCGAAGTGGCGTGTTGTATATAAAGTTCACAAGGTCGTATACCCTCACCGCGCCCACTAGTCTACCGTCATGGGCTACAGGAACGAGCCTAAGTCCGATCTCTGCTATAAGCTTCCTGGCTTTCTCAACGCTGTCATCGGGCTTGAGGGGCTCTATGGGGTACATTATGTGTCGTGCGGGCACCTTTGGAGCCAATTTAAGAGCATAGATTACTCGTCTTGCATGTACTACTCCAATAATGCTTCCCTTCTCGATGACCGCTAATCCCGGTAGACCTGTACGTGCAAAGATTCGTGCAATACTTACGGGGTCGGAGGGCCACTGGACGAGGGGGGCTTTCTCGACTAAATTCTTGAGCTTTGTCTCGCCTTGTGCACGAGACCTCAGGAGCGTGAAGATAGACACCACTCCCAGATATTTTTTCTCGTCGTCTACTACGGCTACAACGGGTATCTCGTTTTGCCACATCTTTTCCGCGGCTAGTGAGACTGTTCGGGCATGAGTGAGAGGTTCTAATCGGACTAGAAGATTATCGAGGGGAGGAGTAGATTCTACCATCAGTTATTAATAGGCTGAAGCTATATAAAAACCTCTTTTTAAGATAAGATATTACGTAAGATAGGTATAATTTAGACGTTTCATTAAGTTATTGTGACGAGGTTAACAGTTCAGGATGTAGACAAGTGTGTAGGCTGCATGTCCTGTATGTTTGCTTGTTCCCGACGATTTGGGGAGGGAGGCCTTGCCAAGTCTGCCATTCATGTTTCGAGTATAGGGGGCGTTGAGAGGGGCTATAAGGTTGTTGTTTGTAGGGGGTGTGAGGAGCCGTCCTGTGAGGCTGCATGCCCTACAGGCGCACTTGTGAAACGTAAGGATGGGGGTGTTATTTTGAACTCTTCCAAGTGTATAGGCTGTGGAAACTGCCTGAGGGCCTGTCCAATTGGTGCCGTAATGTGGGATTACGAGATGAATAAGCCTATTATTTGCGTCCACTGCGGTTACTGCACGAACTATTGTCCTTATGGTGTCCTAACTCTAGCAAGGTGATCTGAATGCCAGTCCTCGGTACTCTTGGCAGGGTATTGTATATCGATCTAACCAGCAAGAAGTTCTGGACAGAGGATCGTAGCGATCTCTTCGAAGAATATCTAGGAGGAACCGGTGTCGCCGTAAAACTTCTCGAGGAAGAGCTCCCACGCAATACGCACCCCCTAGACCCGGAAAACGTCATCGTATTCGCAGTGGGCCCCTTTACCGCACTTTACCCCACAGCTTCAAAAACTGTAGCCGTTTTCAAGAGCCCACACACTGGAAACCTTGGTGAAAGCCATGCGGGCGGGAGAAGCGCTGTCGCCATAAGACTTGCCGGTTACGGGGCCATAGTGATAAAGGGAGCTAGCGATTTACCTGTTTGGGTCTCAGTTCAAGGAGATAAAGTCTATTTCAGAGATGCACGCGCGTTGTGGGGCATGTCGAGTAGCTACACGGTCGGCAGGATTATACGAGAAGTCGAGCCCGGTTCGGGCCTCAGAGCTATAATGCGTATCGGGAAGGCTGGTGAAAAAATGGTAAGCTATGCCAACGTTATAACAGAGACTTATCGGCATTTTGGTAGGCTCGGGCTAGGAGCCGTTTTTGGAAGTAAACGCCTGAAGGCTTTAGTGATCTCAGGAAAGTCGTCGATACAAGTCGCTGACAAAAGAGCCTACCGTGAAGCATATGACAAGATATTCCGCCTAATTGTAGAAAGCCCGCTCATGAAGAAGTACCATGATCTCGGAACACCGGTCAACGTCCTACAGTTAAACGCTATCAGAGCCTTGCCGTCATTTAACCTTCAACAAGCCAGCCTTGACACTGCCGAAAAGATATCGGGAGAATACCTAGCCGAAAAATATCTCGGAAGAAGAGTTTCATGCGCGCACTGCCCTGTTGCTTGCATACATCTCGCTGTACTCCGGGAACCTTACGAGGAGGAACCTTACTTCTATAAAACCACCTTTATAGGCTATGACTATGAACCTATCTATGCCCTTGGCTCGATGCTCGGCGCCCGTGAACCTGAGGGCCTATTAAGACTCATCGACACGGTAGAAGCCTACGGGCTTGATGCTATGACTACCGGAGTGGTACTTGCCTGGGCGACTGAGGCTTACAAAAGAGGTTTAATTAGCAAGGAAGATCTCGATGGCTTGGAACTCGATTGGGGGAACTACAACGTCTATATCGAGGCGGTTAAAAAGATAGCTGAACAGCCCACGGAACTATATAAAGCCATGGCTAGGGGTGTAAAGTTCGCATCGGAGCGTTTCGGCGGAAAAGACTTCGCGCTCGCTTTCTCCGGCAATGAGATGGCAGGCTATCATACTGGGCCTGCGGCATACCTAAACTACTCTTTCGGTGCTAGGCATAGCCACCTAGATAGTGCTGGCTACTCCTACGACCAGAAAACTCTCGGTAAACAGCCCTCTCCACGTGAAGTGGTCACAGCATTGTTGGAAGAAGAGGCCTGGAGACAAGTTCTAACAAGTCTCGTGATATGTCTCTTCGCCAGAGAAATATACAAGCCCAACATTATACTCGATGCCCTCAAACCACTAGGCTTTGAGCTCCAAGAAAAAGATCTAAGCGAACTTGGCAGGAAGATTTTAAGCGAAAAGTACAAGCTGAAGGTTCGTGAGGGCTTCGACCCGGAAAGTGTTGAGTTTCCAAAGAGAATATTTGAAACTCCTACACCACACGGGTTTCTGAGCGTAGATTTCATGGAAGAGGCAAAAAGAGAGTACGCCACGCTTATAAAGCAAATGCTGAGTACTTGAATACTATAAGACTATTTCCAGGCTACTTTTATCCAGAATTATCTTAGAAGTCTCTGGCTCATAGTAAACCGAGAAAGCCCTTATCCCCACCCCACTCTCATAAGCCATTTTTAAGAGCCTCGCCACCTCCGCGTCCCCCTCCACATAGGGTTTGAAAGCTGTAACTCCTCGTATACCGGCAACAAACACTATAAGCGCTTTATGGCCAATTCTGGCGAGCTCTATTAGTTCCCATATATGTCTTCTACCCCTTAAGGTTGGACAGTCGGGGTACATTGCATATCCGTCTTGCCTTAGAACCGCACTCTTAAGCTCAGTGAAAACCTTGTATCCTCCACACGAGAGGAGGTAGTCTAGTTTAGACGAGCCGACTCTTGGGGCTCTGGAAACAATTTCGCACTTAGCCCAATCAAGAAGTCCCCTTCTAACTGCTTCCTCAAAGCTCTTCATCTGTAGCTGCGTGTCTATGAGAGCCCCGCTCCCTTCTTCATCTACTGCTATCAAGCGAAACTCAGTCTTTCCCCTATGCGGAAGACAGTAAGCGGTTTTTCCCTCCTTGATGTATTCAAGTAGCCTTCCTGTATTGTTTATATGGGCTCGGGTAAGCTTCCCAGCGTGTTTAACCTCGACAACGAAGCGGTTAACGCGACGGACAATAGTGCAGATGCTTGGACTCTCAAGCTGTAAGAGCAATTTGTCACGCCTCTAAGGCGACTTTTACAAGAACACGCATCTTCTCAAGCACAATCTCCTCGTATTCACGCCCATTCAAAACTCCCCGCAAGCCGCCGAAGCCGCAGTCAGGCTTCAAAAAGAGAAGCATTTCCCCGTAAGTCTCCCTAGCCTCACGAGCAAGTTGAAGCACAGAAGAATAATCCTCTACACTGGGTTTAACAGGAGAGATAACTCCGAAAGCTAGTCTCTTGGAATTTTTCGCGAGCTCGTCTCGTGTGTAATAAACCCTGTTTGAAGGAAAGTCGCTGTGCTCGTGATCTAAGAAGTCTGCATTATGGAGTCCAAGGAGAACCTTTTTCAGGAGAGGGGGTAGCCTCCCACAAACATGTACACCACGATGAACCCCACCAAGTCTGCTCAGGACGCTTTCTAAGGCTTGTTGAAGATACTCGAGAGTGAGATTATACATAACGTTTCTAGCGCCAACAATCACAGCGAGGACTGGTTCATCAACACAATAGACGTCTCCTCTTACCTCCTTGTCTAGTTTAGAGGCCAAGCCTGAAACATAGGAGACTACTTTTTCAAGCACGTCCTTGTCAGTTAGAGCAGACCCCGATATATCGCCGACCCTTTCAAGTGACAAGGCTATTTTTGATGCTAGGGTGAATGGGCCAGTGACAGGGACTCTAAACCTCAAACCCAGTTCACGGGCAATATCCCTGGCGATAATGTAATCCGGTGGAACAATAGGCTCGGCTTCCTCTAAGTGACGCCTTAGTACATAGCCTCGCTTCTCATAGGAAACTACACCTTGCTTTACTAGTGGCTCTAAGAAGATGTATACGAAGTCTCTCAGCTGTGGTAGAACTGGATATGTTATGCCGAGTTTTGCCTGATCTTCCAATGCTCGTCTAATATTTGGCTCCGAGAATTCTAGGGGAAAGCTACCTACGAGGGTAGTAGCTATCACAATGAAGTACCATAGATGGTTTTCAAAAAGTTTATTGTTTTTATGTTCTTTTAAAGCGACAGGGAAAGCTCTATTTTTCTGGGATTAGAGCTCACCCCCTTCAACGTAGAGATAAGCCCTAGCGTTACATTTTTGAATACATCCTGGACGAAGGGGTTTAATTCGACAGGCTCACCGTCAACCCTCAGGGATACCCTACTCTTGAGAACAGTGCACTCGGAAAGCGTTGCCTCGCCCCTAGAAATCGCTTCAGCCAGAGCTATACAGCTCTTGAATTTGCAGAAGCCACAGTCTAGACCGGGCGGCGGTTCGAAAGCTTTCTGCATCACTATATCAAGAAGTTTTTCAGGTTCCTTGGAGATATTGATTATAGGTGCATTTAACTCTCCCCCCATAGCTACTTCAGCTATCTTGCCAGTGTATGCTATGACGAGTGAACTTGTGAGCGCCCGTGCTTCCTCGACGCTTCTAGCCACTACTATTCTAGCTCCGGGGAAAGTGTTTTTGAAGCCTTCAACAACGAGATAATCATAGCTACGCATAGTGGAAAGATACTGCCAGAAGAGTGGAGGCTTACCTTTGATCTCGAGGCTTTCCCTCTCTGAAAGAGCAACTACATAATCAGCCCCGGCTTTGAAAAGCCTGCTCGAGTCATCATTATATAGCGTAATTCCTCCGTGCGCGTGCTTCAGGGCTGCTACCCTAAAGCCTTTCTGTTTCAATAATCTTATGAGGGTTTCAGCAACAGTAGTCTTCCCCGAGTCCTTGTAGCCAATAATTGCAACCGCTTTCATACTTTGAATGGGACAACTCAGACAACTAAATTAATTGATGTCAAATAATATACTAGTCATATGTTATCACGAGAAGAACTCGAAAGGTATGATAGACAATTACGTATCTGGGGTGTTCAGGCTCAGGAAAAACTCAAGACTTCTACAGTTCTCATCGTGGGTTTAGGGGGGCTTGGATCGCCTGTAGCGGTTTACCTTACTGCAGCAGGAGTTGGCAAGCTAATAATTGTTGATTCGGAGCGAGTCGAGCTAAGCAATCTGAATAGACAGTTTCTCCATTGGACGCCTGACGTTGGATCGCTGAAAACCCAGAGCGCTCTAAAAAAATTGAAAACCCTCAACCCAAATGTGGAGATCGAGCTTGTCGAAAAGCGCATAGCAACTCTAGAGGACGCCCTTGAACTCGTCAAAAAAGCTGACGTTGTCGTAGATTGTCTCGATAACTGGGATACCCGCTTCCTCTTAAACGAGGCTTGCGTCAAGCTCGGTAAGCCTCTCGTTCACGCTGCCGTTCGAGGGTTTTATGGCCAGCTAATGGTTGTAGTACCAGGTAAGGGGCCTTGTTTACGGTGCGTGTTTCCTGAAGGGCTTAAGGAGGAAAGACCCATCCCGATCGCAGGCCCTACAGCAGGAGTTCTAGGCTCTTTTGAAGCACTCGAAACGTTGAAAATTCTAACGGGGACAGGAGAGCCGCCAGTTGGAAAACTCTTTCTTTTCGATGGAACAAGGGAAGGCTTCGACACGCTAACTGTCCGGAGGAGGCCTGACTGTCCAGTCTGCTCGCGGTCCATTTAGAAGATTTTTCTCTTTTTCTTCTCTTCTTTGTCGACGACCAGTTTCTCAGAAATTTTCTTCAATTCTTCCTCGGATTTTTCTTGAGATTCATCCTTCGAAGTTTCAGTGCTAGCCTCTTCCTTAATAATCGCTGCTGATTCCTTGATTGCTCTTGCAAGCTCAGGTATTTTCCTCGGCGCGAATAGTATTATAGCTAAAAGTATGAGCAAAAGAATTTCTGTAGGGCCGAGACCTATTGAGAACACTTCAGCAGTACTTACTGTTAATAGAAACATAAAAAGGGGAAAAACGTGCATATATAAATTTTTACCGGTTTAAAACTTTTTGAGGGAGGAAACCGAAGTGTATTGCGTCGTACATGCAAACGTCGTAACATCTTCCGCAAGCTATGCATTCGGTCCGTGAAATCTCTCCTGTGCTCAAGCTATTTTCACTAATTGCTCCTGTAGGACAAACACGAATACAAGCCTTGCACTTAATACACTTCTCTGGGTCTATCTTGAAGCCTAAAATCTTCTTGAAGCCAAGAGCTCCTATTACGGCACCGACGGGGCAGAAATACTTACACCATGCCCTCTTCTCGGTGAATTCGAGGAGCAAGGGAAACGTTGAAAGAGCTAATTCTGTAGCTCTAATGGTTCCAGGACCAGCTGTTGTGCATATTCCCCGGATAGGGCACATAGAGCAAAACAGAGGAGAGGCCGAAATATAGGATGCTACTGCGATGCCGGTCGCGAAAGCATACTTGTTATTCTTGTTATCAAGTCTTAGTTTTTTTAAGAAGTTTGTTCTTTTAATTTTCCCTAAAGCGTCAAGTAACGTACCGATCGGACACATA
>NZ_JBMFLX010000025.1:0-19564 GCF_049970975.1 Infirmifilum sp.
GACATCAACGCATGCTTGAACATCACTCACAAGACAGGATACAGCCCGCCCACACCAACGAGAATCGGGACCTATATCCCACACAGCGGAGTCGTATCACTTGCCGAGAAGAAAGGCAGAATACGTCACCAGGAGCCAGAGAATAACCCCCTAGAAGAGTAACCGGGAGCCCGCCCCAATGGCGCAGAGCGGGTGGCAGTATTCATGAGCAAAGATTTAATCAGATCGTCGCGAGGCTGTCATCCCCTTCTCCACACAACTGGGACGGCGTCATCATCCACCCGGATAAGTGTCGACATAGTATATAAGCATTTGTGGCGCAGGGTAATCTTTTAACAAAACCGTTATTTACCACACTGCCTTCTAGCGTTTTGTTGGCTATGAATGGGAAGTTTGTCGTCGTCCTGCTGATGTCCCTGATAGGAATTACTCTCTACTGGTTTCCAGTCCCAATAATTATAGGTAGTTATGTTCTCGGAGGATACCCATGGTTAGCACCCGAACCGTCAAAAAACACAATGATAATCATCGGTCTCGCAATAACAGTTACCTTCCTGGCGCTAACGGCGATAATGTATTACATCACGAAAAAATTAGAAGAAGTTGGTCCTGAGGAGGCATACGAGGAGCCTGAGGAGAGGCCCGCTACAAGTGTTGAGTGGTGAGGAGAGGGTAAACGCGTGAAGATATGGGTAGAAGCGCTTACCCCTAAACAGATTCTCCTATTTTCTTATATTCAAGACATATTCGGCAGGCAAAATGTGTTTTTAACGACTCGCGATTATGATCTTAACGCCAACCTGGCTAGCAAGAGATGGTCAAGACACTTTCTTGTAGGCCGCTATCCCGGAGCATCGTCTATAGCCAAAACTCGAGAAAGTATAAAGCGGCAAGAGAAACTTATTGATATAGTGTCTTCTGAAAAACCGGACGTTCACCTTACCTTTGTCTCACCTGACTCAGTACGTGTGGCCTTTGGTCTCGGCATACCAGTTATAACTAGTAGTGACTCGCCGCACTCAGATGCAGTGTCAAGGCTAACGATTCCTCTCTCTAGGATATTTGTGACGCCTTATTTCCTATTGGAAGATTTTGAAAAATACAATAGGCTTGTGGAAGTAGTGGGATTTGAAGGAGTTTTCGAGCTAGCATGGATTCTACGTGAAAAACCTGACCCAAAGGTCCCAAGGGAGCTCGGATTGGAGCCCTTCAGTTACGCGTTAGTACGACCAGGAGAGGAGAAATCATATTACTACCCTTCCCCTGCCTTCGCGACTAGGATGCCTCTCTCTATAGCTAGAATGATTCTGAGGAGGACAGATCTCACAGTTATCGTGTATCCACGCTATCCGGATCAAGCCTTGCTATATAGAAGACTGCTTTCTAGGTGGAATAATAGGGTAAAGATTCTTGAAGGGGCTACAGATTTCGTGAGCCTGGAGTACCACGCAAGGCTTGTCATTACAGGTGGTGGCACAATGGCCACAGAGTCCGCGCTCCTCGGAACCCCTTCAATCTCGACGTATCCCGGCGAGCTAAAAGTTCACAAGTTTATAAGAAAGAGAGGATTCCCACTTTATAAGGCCCCTCTGCCTCAAAGCTTTATTGAAAAATTATTACTTCTCGAGACAGGACCAGGAGAACGCGAACGATATATCCAGAGAGCTAAGAAAACTTTACAAGACCCCATTAGCGTTTTCGCACGGGAAATCACAAGAATTATCAATAGAAATGAAAACTAGTGTTGCCTATTGCCAAACCAAAGTTTGCTTCTTGAAACCCAGGGACGCCTATATAATTATTCATAGAGACATCAAGCAAAAGCTTTAAGTACTGACGCGTAAAAAGCAGAATCGCGGTGGAAAGAATGGAGTATGTATATGCAAGCTTAATCCTCTACCATGCTGGAAAAGAGATAACAGAGGAAAGCGTGAAGAAAATCCTTGAAGCGGCAGGTATCCAGGTCGACGAGATACGATTGAAAGCTTTGGTAGCCTCTCTCAAGGAAATAAACATCGAAGAAGCCATAAAGACCGCGGCCGTACCTGTTGCCGCGGCTCCTGCAACGGCCCCCGCTACAACAGCCCCTGTTCAGGCTAAGACGGAGGAAGCTAAGAAAGAGGAAGAGAAAAAGGAGGAGGCGCCCGAGGAGACTGTTGAAGAGGGTCTCTCAAGCCTTTTCGGCTTCTGAGAACAGGGATATCATTGTTCAACATTTTTGCTTTACTGCCTTTAATCCGACGGCTGATTGCTTTTTCAACATTGATGTTAGCCGGTTTTACAGACTACCAAAGCAGGGAAGTCGATGATAAAGTATGGATTATCGGTTCGCTTATTATAGCCCCCTTGTTACTCCTTGAGTTCCTCTCGGAAACAATACAACTGGTACTATATGCGGTGTCTATTATAACTATTCTCCTAGTGGCTATTTTAGCGTTGAAGTTTAAGCTAGTAGGGGAGGCTGACATTATCGCCCTTATCTTTATATCCTTCGCTGAGCCGCCAAGCCTCAGAAATATTCTGACACTTGTCCCGCCCGCAACAATTGTAATTCTTGCAGGGATACTATCTATGGGTTATATAGCCTATAACGTATACTATAACTGGAGAAATAGGGCTACCTTCCCTGAGCGTACGCCGCTTTACCTCAAGATAATCGCTTATATGACTATGAGAATGATAACTTCCCGAGAATACGAGGAGAAGAGATACATGTATACCCCTGCCAACCCTCTAGACCCTTCATTTATCACGAAAATGGACCAGTCAATGGAAACCCCCACGACGGAGAAGTTCTGGGCCGTGGTACTATTACCATATGTAACGCTGCTGGCAATAGCTTTCCTCATATATATTGTGTTGTACTACTCCTACACCTTTACCTTCTTTAGCAAAGGATAAGAAAGCCAAGTAAGCCCACGAGTCCAGTAGCAATAAGGTTTGTCACCTCGTTTGTTATAAACGAGAACCCGCCGGCCGGCAGTGTTTTCTCGCCACAGCTATGCGTTGTTTTGTCGGTAAGCGTCTTGCAACGCGGACAATAGTATTTTTTCTGCAAAGTGGCTCCAACAACACTGTCAAGAACTTCGCCCAGCCAGCCCAACGCGATTATAAGAGGAACACATGCGTGATTGATATTAAGTAAGCCTAGATTGCTTTCTAGAAGCGCAACTACACCTATAATCGCGGCTCCAAGAATACTTCCCATTGTGCCCAATGGTGTTATCCCGCCTGAGGTGCCTGGCTCTACCTTAACCCAGGGACGAGTAATAAGCCGGGGTCTACCCGGATAAATGGCTCCTAGCTCAGCTGCCCAGGTATCAGCGTTTGATGCCGCAAGAACGGCTAGAGCAGTAGGCAGTAGTTTCTGACGGTAATCTATGAAGAGTCCATGGAGAGCCGTGAATAGTGCGGCGACAAGCCCGGCGCCTATCACCTGGCTAGAAGAACGCCCTCCCTCGCGCTCAGCAGCATCCTTTTGCCTCTTATTTGCATAGCCGAGTTTTGTTATAAGTGAAGATGAGAAGAAAAATGTGAGGGACGCAAGGTAAAGCCCGATACCCCCCATGAAATAAAGGCCTGAGAACATAATGCTTAAAGCCGCAGCTTTGGCGTCGAGATATTTTAGCTTGTAAGCTGCTAGGCCTAGAGGTAAGCCTAACGCGAGCCCGAATGCAAAGTTGAAGATGACGCCGTTAATCTCACTCACGGAAAATAGGAAAACTTTGCTTGGTATATATACTCGCGTTTTAAAGCTCCAAGTATTGCTTTAAGGCATTGATTAGTCCTATCCTCCTTTAGGAGGGGGAAAACGATTCTAAAGCTTTATAACTCTTTATCTGCTAGGCAAACTATAATCTTTATAAGGGAAGAGCTGTTTAAAACACGAGATGCGTAGAACTTCGTTCATAATTTTTGTGATTATACTCGGTCTCCTTCTGGCTGCTCTCAGTAAAGCACAACCAGAAAGTGTAGCTGTAGTAGAGATCCATGGCGGTATTGATGAGGGGAAAGTTTACCTTGTAAAGAAGGGCTTATCCATTGTCAACGGGGGGGTTCTCATCCTGGTAATTGATAGTTATGGAGGCTACGTCAAATCCATGGACGAGATAATCTCTCTCCTCAAGACCTGCCAGTGCAGAACCATAGCTTTCCTGCCTCCAGGCTCTAAAGCCGTCTCAGCAGCCACCGGCGTAGCGCTAGCAGCCTCAAAACTCTATGTTGGTGACGGCGCGGTTATTGGAGCATGTAAGCCAACACCGTCGAATGACAAGACAGAGGCCTATATGATTTCGAGGTTCACTGGGCTTCTTGAAGAGAAAAAGGTCCAAAAGCCTGATCTACTTGCCCGTGAACTCGTCGTGGAAAATAAAGCGTTTACCGCGAGGGAGGCGTTAGATTTAGGCCTGGCAGACGCGAGGGCAGGGAGCCTCGGCGAGGTATTAAGGGCGGAGGGTCTTGAGGGATTGCCTATCTCATACTTCAGAGACGATCTGGTCAGCGAGGCGCTCTCTCTTTTAATAGATCCTGGTATTGCGCTCCTCTTGGCTGTCCTAGGAGTACTTCTACTAGCACTGGAGTTCCATGTTACGGGGTTTCAGGGATGGGGTGTGATAGGGGGCGCCCTTGTTTTAACAGCACTTTACACGTTCAACCTAATCGGGATCAACCTTTATGCATTTTTACTCGTTTCACTCGGCGTAGTGCTTATCCTCCTTGAGCTCTTCAAGCCGGGTATACAGGTCTTTGGGCTTAGCGGTGGACTTTTAGTCGGTATTGGGATTGCTGTTGAATACTATACTCAGCCCTACCATGTTCTCTCATCATTCACTGTAACTGCACTAGTCCTGTTGGGATTAATTGGAGTCTTTATAGCCCTCATAATCTACAAGGCTTCTCAAACCCTCAGGATGAAGACGCTAAGCCTTGAGGAGAAACTCATAGGCAAAACGGGTTACGCGAAAACAGGAATAACGCCCGGAAAGAGAGGAGTAGTATATGTAGAGGGAGAGGATTGGACAGCAGAAAGCGACGATGAAATACGAGAAGGACAGAGAATAATTGTAGAAGCTGTGAGGGGCCTCATTTTAAAGGTGAGGCCTGCGGAAAGCAAATAAGGCAGTACCCCCGTGTATGTTTTGATATGGATCCCCTCTCTGTTTTCTTAGCCTTTGTAGTCTTGATAGTCTTTGCCAGCATAATAGCCTCGAGTATTCGTATAGTTCCAGAGTATCAAAGAATAGTTGTCTTAAGGCTTGGAAGAGTAGTAAAGGTCGCGGGTCCAGGGCTCGTGCTGCTAATTCCTTTCATCGATAGAGGTATAGTTGTCGATCTTCGAGAACAATATATAGAAGTCACGAAGCAGACTTGCATCACGAAGGATAATGCTCCCGTAGACATCGACTTCCTCATATACTTCAGGGTCATAGACCCGACGAAAAGCGTGGTAGAAGTATCCGATTTTAGGGGGGCGGCTATAGGTATAGCTACTACAACTTTACGTGCGGTCGTAGGCGATATTGACCTGGACCAAGTTCTGGCAAAGCGGGAGTACATAAACGAGGTGCTCCGTGAGAAGCTCGATGAAGTGACAGCAAGGTGGGGTGTCAAGGTGACAGCCGTAGAAATACGTGAAATAATACCTCCACGGGAGGTCCAAGAGGCTATGATTAAACAGATGTCCGCCGAGAGGAACAGGAGAGCCATGGTGACCGAGGCCGAAGGAAAACGTGAAGCAGCCATACGTGTGGCTCAGGGAGAAAAGGAGGCGCTCATCCTCAAAGCGGAGGGCGAAAAACAGGCAGCTATACTAAAGGCGGAGGGTCAGGCCCTAGCCCTGCGCTACGTTGATGAGGAAGCAAGAAAACTGGACTCGAAGACCGTCCTCCTACAGTACTTTGGAGCGCTCGAGGCGATAGCATCTTCCCCATCAACAAAGATAGTGCTTCCCATGGAGCTCTTCAAACTACTTGGGCCCCTTCAGGAGTACTTCGCTGGGAAGAAAGAAGATAAATGATTTATTTTTCCTGTATTACCTCTCCTTGAACCTCGCCTTCTATTCGTGCCTTACCCCTCAGGATGATACGCCTGGCTCGCACAGGCGCCTTCACAGTCACATTGTAGATAGTGACCTCCTCAGCATCTATCTTTGAAGCCTCAAGGACAGGCACATCTCCTCCTGAAAGCAACTTGAGAAGCTTCACCACACCATACTTTTCAGCCGTCTTGACCTCAAGCTTCTTAACTGAGACCTCCCCAACCTTTGACTCGTCAGACAGATTCAGCACTAAATGTTCCCCCTCCGTCTTACCCAAGATACGGATACCCCCCTCAATTCTAGCGAAGGTGAACGTTAGACAGCCGATAGAAATCCCACCGGTTAATAGTGCCTCCTCCGCCTCTAGACACCCCATAACCTTTAAAGCGCCGGCAGAGCTAACCCTTTTAGCCTTAAGAGAGCCTAGCACTTTAACTGCTCCCGCCAGCTTCGCCTCGACTGCAACTACATTCCCACTGAAGACCGCGGAGCCAGCCACACTCACCCTCTCGGATTCTACGTCGCCTTCAACCTTCCCCGCCCCGCTTATCTTAATCTCCTGATAGTATCCGCCGTTAGCCTTTCCAGCCCCCGAGATGCTGAGACTTCCTCTTCTTTTTTTCCCACTCAAGGCTGACTCGTACGAGTCGAATAACTCGCTCATAACTAAACACCTGCCTTCTCGAATATTCTCTTTATCTCTTCAAGAAGCTCCCTTATCTCCTTAAGCCTCTTAAGCACAAGCTCCTCAACCTCTTCATCGCTGAGTTCCACATACTTCAGCTCTTTTTCACTCAAACCCCCATCCCCTCCTTCAAGATATCACGTATCTCCTCGAGCTCCTTCTTGATCGCGTCAAGTTCTTCAAGCATTGCGCGCTGGCGTGCACGATAAGCTAGGATCTTCTTCTCTGTTTCTCTCATTTTGAGCTCAATGCCTCGGTCGCCCACTTCCTCTAATGGTATTGCAAGTGTGAAAACTAGACTGAAGAAGCCTAGCGCCGCACCAGACAGGATACTTAGAGCCGCCACAACACCACCAAAAAGCGGGTCAAGGGTTCGTGCGGATACACCTTTTATAACTTCGAGAGGAATATAGAAGACTAGAAGGGCTACAAGCCCCAGCATCAGTACAAAAACTACTATGTTACTCAGCTTCAAGTTTCTCACCCATCCTCTTTAAAAGATCAGGTGAAACCACTATTTTGAACTCTGTAAGAGAGTAGACCTTCTTGGGGCGAGGACCTGGGACTATTTCTCCCTTTATAAAGCCTGTTCTTTCCAGTAGGGAAACATGAAGGTGTGTAAGCGGGTATGAGAGCCCTAGAAGTTTCGAGAGCTCATATGCATGCCTTGGCTTTACAGCTATTAGGGAAAGCATCTTTAAACGTATAGGGTTTGCAAGCACTTGTAACACCTCTGCGAGTTCTTCGATTTTATATTCATGTGCCATTGCATCAAATAATGTAATGTCAAACTTATATATAAATTTAATCTTATACTTGGCTGAATGAAAAAATCTCGTCTATCGTTGCAACAGCTAAAACTTCGAGTTGCTTTCGAGTAAAATAGGTTGAGAACATTATAAACAAGAAGAGAAGAAAATTTGTGAAATTGCAGCCTCTACGAGAGAGAATACTTCTTCAAAACTTCCAAGTGAGAGGCCCCACCATGAATAATCTCCATTAAGGCTTTGACAACCCTGTCAGGGCTCTCATGTTGAAATATATTACGCCCGATCGCCGCACCGGCAGCACCTGATTTCACGGCTTCCTCGACCTTGGAAAGAACTTCACTCAGTGGAGCCTTTGATGCGCCGAGAACAACCACAGGCACCGGTGTTTTTTTCGTAACGATGGAAAAGTCACTAGCGTAAACGGTCTTCACTATATCAGCGCCGAGCTCTGCTGCTATTCTAGCCCCGTACGCCACGACCTCTGCATCTACACTGGTAAAGACAGGAGGTTTGGGAACCACCTCTGCCATTACCGGTATGCCTAGGGGTTCTGCTTCTTCGACCACTCTGGCTAGTTTCTCCCAGAGCATAGACTCGTTTCTACTTCCCGGATATATCATGACGCTGACAGCGTCCGCTCCCGAATAAACGGCGCGTACTACAGAGGAGATAAGCCTATCATCGGTTTCGTCTTGGCTTCGCGTCGTCCCGGTTCCATCTATCCTGGCTACTACAAAAACGTTGGACAAAAGCTCATGGTATCTTTGGATCATGGCAGGAGTAAGCATCACAGCATCTGGCCGCCCCTCTAAGACCTTTTCCAGCGTAGAAGCCATGTCCTCGATCCCCGGTATCGGTCCATGCCGTCGCCCGTGGTCAAGGGCAACAATGAGAGCCCTGCCGTCCTTGAAGAGCCTCTTAATCCTTATCTTTTTCCCCGGGCTCAAGGTTCCCACTCTACTCGCACTTTCTCCCCACTCTTTACCTTTTTAAGGAGGGTGAGGTCTCCGACGATCTTCCCAAAAACATTTACGGGGCTAGCTGGCCTAATCTCACCTCCCCTGCTTGCTGGTGTTGGGCCAAAGAATAAGCATAGAGCGTCCCCGGGTGGCCAGTAAGCTACGTCACCCTTCTCAACAACATCGGAGCCTACTTCCTGACCAATGCTAACAGGGGTTGAGAAGTAGATTTCATCCCCCCAAAGATGAACTCTACTCTCAAAGGGGGTTGCCTTTATAATGGCCTCAGCAGTCTTGGGATTCTTCCCAGTAAGCTCTACCTCTACGACCCCTATGCTCTCAGGGAATATTATTTTAAGCTTTCCCGTCTCAATCACCCCTTAAAAAACTAGTTTCGCGAATGCCGTATATAGAACGCCTTTCGCAGCCTCTACAACTTCCCTCCAGTGCTGACCCTCTTCAGGTTTCACCTCGAAGCCAATAGCGCCCACATAGTTTATCTCGTCTAAAACCTTGAGAAGATGAGAAACCTCCTCGACCCCGTTTATAGCTCCGGGCCTGTAGAAGCCTGGGTGCCAATCCATTAGCTTTCCGTCGGGTAGTTTCTTGGTACAGCCTATATGAATGTGAGATAGATAGTTTCTTGCGATCTTTAGGTCTTCAGGGCTCTCTCCCAACATTGGAGCGTGGCTGAGATCCCAGAGCAATCCAATATTATTGTACTCCTGCCTAACCTCCTCGACAACACTCACAGCCTCACGAATCGGACCAATGAGTTGTCTTTTGTCCCAGTCTCGGTCGAAGGTCTCTAAGATCAAGCTAACCCCTAGTTTCGAGCTGAAAGCTGCGAGCTCTTTAAGGCTCTTGACTAATGAATCTTTAGCGGCTTCCCTGTTATCTGGCCCAGGATCCGCTCCGCTAGAGAAACCCACCTTCCTTACACCCCTTTCAGCCGCCTTCCTGATTGCCTGAGACAGGGCTTCAACAGCCTCTTTCCTTTTTTGCTCAACTATCGAGGCAGGGTTGTAACCCTGTGCTGTGGTCATGGGTTGTAAGCCAATTGCTAGGTCGACACCCGAGTTCTTGATCACAGGTTCGAGCTGGCGCCATACATCGTCGCTTAAAAGGTTCACCTCGATCATGTCGAAGAACGGGTCATTCGTGAGAACACGTATAGCCTCGAGAGAGGACTGCAAATCATTTTTCATTAGGAGCGGATGGGCCATAAATGCGACGATGCTAACCTTCCAGGGGAAGGGGACAGCATGAATGTATCTCCCTTTTTTAGAGAGAACTGCGAACATTTTAGATCGTTATTGAAATTGATGGAAGAGTTATTAAAGGTTGCTTACTAGCTGGAATTATGTTTCAAGAACTGTTCAACATTTACACGCCAATTATTTTTGGGGTCCTGATCGGCCTACTACTTAAGCCAACTAATGAGGAGCTTGCCTTCTTAGCAAAAATCGTCGTGTACATATTTCTATCATCTTTGCTCTTCGTGGCAGCCTATACAAGGTTTTCAAGGAACCCTGACCCCCAAGTTCTTATCCTCTCTTTGCTGAGCAGCCTCGGTTCCCTACTCACGTTTATTTTTACAAGGTTGATGAGGGAGAATCCAGAGATTACGCTTACCGCAATGTATGCGAACGCTGGATACCTTCCTGTAGGCATAGCGCAGTCTCTCTATGGTGAAGAAGGCGTTGCAAGCGTTGGCTTCTATATTCTGGGCAACAATGCCACTTCTAATATACTAGCACCAACCCTGTCCAAACACAGAATAGTTGATCTGAAAAATATGATAACTCGAGTTGTAACTTTTCCTCCAGTTACGGCTATTCTCCTAGGCTCGCTTATAGGCTTGTCCGGACTAAAAATACCAGACTCCTTGATAATGGTTTTAAAACCCTTCTCAGATTCAGCCGCATCAATAGCGCTTCTTGAACTAGGGCTCGAGTTCAGCATGAACCCTCGCTTGGACTTAGACGGGTTCAAAGCATACTTTTACCGCCTTGCAATAGTAATACCTCTCACCCTTGTTTTCACAAATAACGTGGCTATGAGGGGGGTCGACAGAAACGTAGCTATAATCGAGAGCGTTATGCCTGGCGCTGTTTCCTGCGTACCTATATCGCGGGAACTTGGACTAGATGCGTCTAAAGTTGCTAGAATAATTTTTACCTCGACTTTGCTTTCAACAGCAGTCGCTCTTCCCATAGTGGTATACGCGATGGGTCTACTTTTTTAGCGTATGTACTGTGGCTACGTTTAATTTATATGAATAAAAGGGGGTAAAGAGGAGTGTAATGATGAAATCGCTAGTGCTGCTTACGGGAGCCCTTATTCTGCTTCTGTACTCCATTTATGCTTTATACAGCTTCGAATCGAGTTCAAAGATAGGGACACAGACGACTCCTACCAGTACAGGGCCTCTTAAGATTGCTGCGACTGAGAAGCATCCTGAAGAAAACACAACAACCAAGGAAGCATCGACTCCCTTAAGTGGCATACCTTACGTTGTCTCGTTAACTCTTATACTGCTTCCGATCTCCCTGATAACATTATCTATGTTAACCTTGGTAAACTACTTAAGAAATAGAGAGGGAAGGTTGGGGTCTCTTGTGAGAAAACTATCCCTTGCCAGGAGTGCCTCACTCTCGAGTTTAGTTGCCTCGCTTGTTTCTCTGCTCTTAAATCTCTTTTTAGATAAACCCCTTATTTCCCTTTTATCCTTAATAGTACTACTAGGGTCACTTGTATTATATGTTAGGTCACGTCGCGCCTTGAAAACACTTAATGAACTACTCTAGGGCCTTATTGTCTCACATTCAGGTTACGATTTATATGCTCCCGCCAATTCTTCATTAGCAAGTAGAGCTATCATAGGACCTTTCTCGGTGCTTATAAATCCCCTTATGAAGACCTCGCAATTAGTTGCTAGGCCGATTCTTCCATGAGAGTCTAACGCGATAAGACCAATGCTGTTTTCCTGGCCGAAAAGCTTAGTTATCTCTCCTACAACTTCTTCAACGGCCTTTTCCACGATCAAACCACTCTTGACCTTGAAAGCGACTTTCACCGAGGCAAGATACCGTGCAATAAGCTCACCTATACCCGTTGCTGACACAGCTACAACACCATTCTCAGCATACACACCCGCCCCCGGCAGAGGAGTATCTCCCACACGCCCGGGGAGCTTCAACCATAAGCCTCCTGTGCTGGTCGCAGCCGAAAGGTTTCCTTCCTTGTCTATGGCCACTGCACCGACTGTGTCTGAGAAGAAGTGCTTTGCAACCTCAAAGTTTTTTCTCCAGAGTTCATAATCCTTCTCACCCACCATTTTTATGAGCTCGACATACCTTTCCTGTAGCCTGTTACTTGGCTTGCCGGCAGGATCCAGGCCTAGAATTTCAGCAAGCTTATCGGCTCCTGACCCGACAAGGAAAACATGGTCCGTCTTCTCCATAACTCTTCGTGCAAGAGTCACTGCATTCCAGGTGTACTTTACGGAGGCAACCGCGCCAAAGCTTAGATTCTTGCCGAACATTACGCTTGCATCCCGCTCCTGTTCTCCAAGAAGGTTTAAGGCTGCACCCTTGCCGGCGTTGAGTATGCCAGAGGCCTCCATTGCTTTCACGGCTTCCTCAACAGCATCGAGTGAACTGCCGGACTTTAATGCCTTGAAACCGTCTTCTAGAGCCCCTCTTAGGGTCTTTTCAATTTCTTTTCTCTCTTCCTGTAGAGACTGTCTATATCTGCCGGCGCCCCCGTGTATAACTAGTACTTCCCTGCTCATGCTTAATAAACGGAGGCTGTAGAAATATTTTTTACTATGTGTTGAAACAGCTTATTAGGTGCTAGAATGTATCCTGTAAGCGGCTCCCCAATAATTCCCCTACAGTTTAATCTAGGTCCTACCGAGATCCTCTTGTTAATCATAATCGCCCTGATCCTATTTGGGCCGAGAAAGCTCCCAGAGCTGGCGAAAGCCGCCGGAGAGGCTGTCAGGATCTTCAGAGAGGAAAGCCAAAAGATAACTTCTTCTATCGAGGAATCTACCTCTACAAAGACTTCCGCCTCATCAGCGAGCTCTCTGTCCGACGAGGATCTGAAGAAACTTGCCGAGAAACTCGGTGTGAAGAGCGAAGGAAAGTCTCGGGAAGAATTGATAAATGAAGTTATAAAGAAAGCTAAGGAGAAGGGGTTAATCTAGAATACTTTTTTCAACAATACTCTTTTCTTATAGCAGAGACCCTCATATTTAGAGAAATTATGGAGGTTGTTTTAAAGAAAAAACCAAAGAAGGAGCTTTTAGATTTCCTAGCGCAGTCAAGCCAAAGGGTAAGCGAGGAAATCGAGCTTGTCGAGAAATTATATGAGGACCTTCTTAGAAAGGGTCAGTCCAACCCATTTCTGAAAAACCTTATTGACCGCTTGATTGGAGAACTAAGAATCCCCGAGCCACCCTTGCCGCCTGAGGCCGATAAACTTCCCAGGAGTCTTGAGGAGTACGAGAAAAACCTGAGGAGTCTTGAGGAGAACCTAAGAGAGATTTTAAAGTTCCTGGATAAGGTTGAAAAAATTTTGCCCGAAGTTGAGAGCGGTATAGAGAAGGTGGAGAAAACAGCGGAGCTATTGAAACCAATAAATCCAAGTCTTGTCAACACAGCTTATAGACAAGTTTCAAAGGTCAGACGTATACAAGAACTTGTATTAAATGACCCTAAACCCGCGCTTCTAATAGATCTCGAGAAAGGTTTAGAAGATATCGAGAGAACTAATAGAGTACTCCTCGCTGAATACGAGAAAACCCTCGACTTTATACAAAGAGACCTGAATATTACACGCGAGCTCGTAGAAAAGGCTTTGAGCGTGACCATGCTCCAGGATAGGTCAATACTTACGCGTGAACTCGGGATTCTCGACGAACTTGCTAGAAAAATTAATGAACTTAAAATGCATCCCCAACCATTCGAGACTAGAGAGTTTTACTCTGAGCTGGATAGAATTAAGAGACTCGCCCAAGACATGATGCAGAAAAGCTTGACGCCTGAGGAAATAAAGGTGTTTGAGGCAATTTCATGGCTCCGCTCGGGGGGCGAAAGCAAGGTACTAGACTTCGCAGAGTTTGTCGAGATGGTAAGCAGGAAGAGTGGTGTGCCGTGGAATCAGACACTTGAGATACTTTACAAGCTATCAAAGGCTCGCGCGGTCAAACTGGTAACAAGAATATTGTCTTAGAAGGGTTAAAGCTTAACGACGACATTTTCGGAGCTGGAAAGGGCTTTCACGCGCTCGACTCCTCTGATACTCTTAATATATTCCGCTACACGAGTTGGAACCGTGTTTTCCCACCTGTCACCCTTTGCCATGGCTTCCCGAATTCTCCTACCCTGAAGCTCCTCCCTATTATACTGGGGAGCCTCGAGAACCTTATATCCGCTCGCCTCGGCGAGCATCTTTACAAAGGCGTTTCCAGTACATACTGCTTCGAAGCGAGGTACACGCCTCGACACGTATGAAAGCCAGAGTGAATTATCAGGTATATTGTCGAGAGACAAGACGAAGAGCCTGTCCCAAAACTCCCAGAGGGCAAGTCGAAGCATCTCGAGCCTTTCTCCCGCCGTAAATGGATTTTCAACCGTATAGTTGTACTGCCCCGCGGTAACGAGAATAATGACCTCTTTACTAATCGAGAGAAGCCACTTTACCACTTGTACATGCCCGTTGTGCACAGGTTGAAATCGACCCGGGAAAAGTACACGACTGAACATAACGTATAATTGTTTTTTCATAAGATAAACTGTGTGGCTTGGATAGCGGGCGTAGACGAGGCAGGCAGGGGCCCCGTGATAGGCCCTATGGTTGTAGCACTAGTAGCCCTCGATGAGTCGAGAATCGGCATTCTTGAAAACATCGGTGTCAAAGATTCTAAGATGCTTTCTCCAAGCCGTCGAGAGAGGATTAGAAAGATTCTGGAGGAGATTTTGGAGTATACCGCAATAAGGGTTGTCCAACCTAGGGAGATAGACGAGGCAGTTGAGGGAATAAGTTCCGAGAATCTAAACAGCCTAGAGGCTACAGTTATAGCTGACCTTGTCCTCCAGGCGTTAAAGAAAATAGGTTTAAGCCGGGTATATGTGGACTCTCCTGATCCGGTTGCCGAGAGGTTCGGCAGAATCCTTGCAACGAGGATAAACAAGGATATCGTAGTCGTTGCTGAGACCCACGCCGACATAAAATACCCGGTTGTCTCAGCGGCCTCCATAATAGCGAAGAGCGAGAGAGAAAAAATTATTTCCGAGCTGAAGCGAGTATACGGGGACTTCGGCTCCGGATATCCCTCGGACCCTAAGACGAGAGAGTTTCTGAAAAGACTCTTGGAAAACAATCGTGAGTTGCCCCCGATAGTCAGGAGGAGCTGGAAAACATTAAGTAGATTAATGTGACGTGGTGCTTAAAAAGCCCCTAATCTTATAGCTTCAAGGAAAGCTCATGAGCCAAAGTAAATACTTCGCCCATCCCACAGCTGTTGTAGAGGATGGGGCGAAAATTGGAGAGAACACTAGGATATGGCATTTCGCGCATATAAGGAGCGGGGCAATAGTCGGAAGTGGTTGTAACATAGGAAAGGATGTCTATATAGACTCAGGCGCCGTTGTAGGCGACAGGGTTAAGATACAAAACGGAGTCTCAATTTACAGGGGAGTTGTAATCGAGGATGACGTTTTCATCGGCCCATACGCCGTATTCACCAACGATAAGTACCCACGCGCCTTTTCAACTGACTGGCAAGTAGTTCCGACGAGGATCCGTAAGGGTGCATCGATAGGAGCCAATGCAACGATCGTCTGCGGTGTTACTATCGGGGAATACGCGATGGTGGCCGCTGGAAGCGTAGTTACAAAAGACGTGCCCCCTCATGGCCTGGTGGTAGGAAACCCTGCACGACTCATAGGGTTTGTCTGTTACTGTGGGAGGCCTCTGAAGGATAGAATAGCCGAGACCAATGAAGAAGTAGTATTCAAGTGTTCCCATTGTGGAAGAGAGGTGAGTATAAGGAAGGAATTCCTCAGAATTCTCGAGAGGAAAAAGTGATTTATTTTTAAATCTCAACATGGGTAACAAATAATAACGATTAGTAAGAACCCTTTATCTCTAGATTACTTGATATAATCTTGATGGAGAAAGAGTATATTCTCGCGATAGATGTTGGGACAACCACGGTAAAAACGGCGCTATTCAATATAAACGGTCAACTCTTAGCAGTAGAGGGCCGCGAATACCCTACATACTATCCCCGACCAGGGTGGGCTGAACAAGACCCGGAGGATTGGTGGAATACCACCGTACAAATCGTGAGAAACATCCTTGCACGTACAAAGGTAAACCCCAAGGGAATTCTAGGGATTTGTGCAAGCAGTCAACGCGAGACGATGGCCTTCATAGACTCATATGGGCGTAGCCTAGGTAGAGTCCCTATATGGATGGATAGACGTAGCACGCCCCAGGCTGAAAAGATAAAAGAGCGTTTAAGCCCTAAGAGAATCTATGAGAAAACTGGACTTGTGGTCGACGCCACGTTTACAGCGACTAAGCTCTTATGGTTTAAGGAGAATAACCCCGAATTTTTGGAAAAGGCGAAGGTAGGTTTACAGCCCAAGGATTATATCATATTCAAGTTGACTGGAAAGGCTGTAACCGACCACACTGTGGCTTCCAGAACTATGCTATTCAATATAAACACGAGCCAGTGGGATCACGAACTAATATCGGAGCTCGGACTAGAGGAATACTCACATCTTCTACCCGAATCTCTCCCAAGCTGGGAAATAGTCGGCGAGGTCACACCTGAGTCTTCCCAGACAACCGGTCTCGCCGAGGGAACTCCTGTGCTTGCAGGGACAGGAGATAGAACCGCCGAGATACTAGGTGCAGGTATTCTTTCCTCTGATAAAGTAGAAGAGTCAACAGGTACAGGTTCGACAACCGCCACTCTTCTAGGCACTCCCATGCTGGATCCGAAGATGAGATACTCGGTTGGCGTAGGTCCAATTCCTGGAAGCTGGGCTCTAGAGGCAGGCATGTCCACCGCGGGAGCTATCTTGCGCTGGTTCAGGGATCAACTAGCAGAAGGAGTTAACCTTCTCGCCACATCCACGAGACGCCGAGCCTACGAGTATCTAGACATGGAGGCAGAATATATACCCCCGGGTTCCAATGGACTAATAGTTTTGCCCTTCTTCTCGGGTGCTCGATCACCAAGGTGGAATCCTTATGCTAGAGGAGTAATATTCGGATTGACAGTCTTCCATACGAGGGCACATGTTTTCAGGGCTATGATGGAGGGTATTGCCTACGAGGTGAGAAAAATCCTGGAAGTTCTTAGAGAAGTGAACGTCAAGCCAAGAGAACTTGTATTAATGGGTGGTGGAGCCAAGTCGCCGACCTGGGCAAGGATCAAAGCTAACGTTACTGGTTTGGAGGTGGTTCTACCAGAACTACTAGACGCTGCGTTAGGCGGAGACGCTATACTTGTTTCAGTTGCTAGCGGCGCCCTCTCGAGCTATGATGAGGCTTCAAGAGTATTCTTTAAGGAAAAACTAAGAATAACCCCAGACAAATCACAGATAGAAATATACGACAAGTATTATGCTCTCTATGAGAAGCTAGCAGAAGTATTAGATGCATACTTCAAGGAGGTTTCACAACTTGGAGAAATCACACCGCCTACACCTTCATGGGACATTGAGCGGCTTATCCATCTGTTAATGAAGCTAGAGTCATAGTTTTCCTAGATAGTCTTTTAGCCACGTTACGACCCTCTCATAGCTCTCTCGACCCTGTTGTGTGAGCTCTAAATATTCACCGTCCTTATCCTCTATTAATCGGACGAGCTTCTTCTCCTGAAGCCATTCAATATATTTCATAAAAGCAGGATAATTGAGCCTACTCGCCATCTGCAGGTGGGTCTTCTTCATTCTTCCCTCATTATATAGCGCATCGAGGATCCGCGCTATGACGATTATGTCGGGCCGCATTATCTACAAGATATGCTTGAAAGAACTAGAATATAAAATAACGTTCCAAGTTCAGCTTGAGAAATCCTTAGACTCCCACTAGGCTTTTCAGCTCTTCAATGGCGGAGGCATCCTCTATTGTGGATAGATCGCCTAGGCTCTCCTCACCCTTAACGATAGCTTTAAGAACTCTACGCATGATCTTACCGCTCCTAGTCTTTGGAAGCTTGTGTACAAAGAATATGTTGGCTGGCTTCGCGATTGGTCCGATTGTCTCGGATACAAGGTTGAGTAACTCCTCTTCTAGTTTAAGACTTGGAACGTATCCCTCACGTAGCACAACGAAAGCCACGGGAACCTCTCCCTTTATTGGATCGGGCTTTCCAATTACCGCAGCCTCTGCTACAGCAGGATGGGATACAAGTGCGCTCTCGATCTCCATGGTTCCAATTCTATGCGCAGCGACTTTGAGCACCTCGTCCGCCCTACCAAGTATCCAGAAGTAGCCATCCTCGTCACGCATCGCGTAATCGCCAGGGTAGTAGCAGTTAGGGAACCTGCTCCAATAAGTTTCAATATATCTCTTTGGATCCCCCCAAACTCCTAAAAGCATCCCCGGCCAAGGCTTCTTGATAACTAGGTATCCTTGCGTCCCAGGGGGAGCTGGCTCTCCATCTTCGGTGTAGACGTCTGCTTCGACACCCGGGAGCGGGATCGTTGCAGAGCCAGGCTTCAATGGTAAAAGCTGGATACCTGCTGCGGGAGAGATCATGAATCCTCCCGTTTCTGTCTGCCACCACGTGTCTATTATTGGACACTTCCCCTTGCCAACAATGTTGAAGTACCATTCCCAGGCTTCTGGGTTTATAGGCTCACCCACGCTGCCAAGTATCCTTAATGAGGATAGGTCATGTAGCTCGACCCAGTTTTTGCCGTACCGCATGAACATCCTTATCGCTGTGGGAGACGTGTAGAACCCAGTCACTCCGTGCTTCTCAATTATACTCCAGACTCGGTCAGGAGCCGGGTAGTCTAGGGCACCTTCATACATCAGCGTGGTTAGACCATGCATCAGTGGACCATAGACGACGTAGCTGTGACCAGTGATCCATCCAATATCAGCAGTGCACCACCAAATGTCTTCGTCGTTTAGGTTAAAAGCCCACTTGAAAGTCCAGTACACCCAGACTAAGTAGCCCCCCGTGGAGTGATAAATGCCTTTGGGAGACCCTGTTGTACCTGAGGTATACAATATGAAGAGGGGGTGGTTTGAATCAACCTTTACAGGCTCTACGTATGTGTTTTTACTAACACCCTCAAGTAGAGTATGTAGCCAGAAGTCCCGGCCTTCCACCATATTTACTGGGTTTCCGGCCCTCTTTACGACTATCACGTTCTCTACAGAGAAGGTCTGTTCTAAGGCCTTATCGGCGATTTCCTTCAAAGGAACTATCTTCCCACGCCTAAACCCGCCGTCAGCAGTGACGAGAAGCCTTGCCTTGGAGTCGTTAATCCTCTTAGCTAGAGAGTCACTACTAAATCCTGAAAAAACAACCGTATGTATAGCTCCGATCCTCGCAGCTGCAAGCATAAAGATCGGGAGCTCCGGTATCATTGGCAAGTACAGGGCTATCCTGTCACCTTCCCTTATTCCAAAGTTCCTTAAAAGGCTTGCAACCCTGTTGACTTCCACAAAGAGATCCCTATAAGTATATTTTCGTATCTCTCCTCCTTCGCCCTCCCATATTATCGCGACCTTGTTCTTCCGCCAAGTCTTAACGTGCCTATCCAGGCAGTTGTAGCTAGCATTAATCAACCCCCCGACGAACCACCTGAAGAACGGCTTCTGAGAGTCATCGAGAACCTTCTCCCATATCTTGAACCACTCGAGTGCGCGTGCCTTTTCGTCCCAAAACTGCTCCGGATTCTCAAGTGCCTGTTTCCTGAGCTCCTCCATCTGGGCTGTTATTACTCTTTTTTCTTCGACTGGAAGAACACCCATAGTTGTTCGACTAACATGGCTTCTACGATTGCTAATATCAATTTTCGAAAATCCATAATGACAAATTATAGGATATTAGCCGTCTGAGAAG
>NZ_JBMFLX010000026.1:0-19411 GCF_049970975.1 Infirmifilum sp.
GGCAACCAGGCCGGAAACAATAACTCCTAGAAGGGGTAACCCGGGAGCCGCCCCCTAGTGGCGCAGGGCGGCAATAATTAAGGCTTAGTATTACACTCTCTGTATATTTTTGATGATAAATATATTAAATATGCGACTCGAATACCCTTTAATCCTCATAAATTTTAAATCATATCGTGAGGCTAGTGGGAAGAAGGCGCTTGAACTTGCTCGAACCGCTCAGAAAGTTAGCCGTGACACAGGCTTGACGATCGCCGTAGCTCCACAACTAACCGACCTGCACTTTGTCGCCGCTAACGTCGAAATCCCTGTTTTCTCACAACATGTCGACGATGTTTCACCCGGCAGTTATACGGGTCACGTAACCCTAGAGGCTGTCAAAGACGCCGGTGCTATTGGAACTATGATAAACCACTCAGAGCGTAGGGTTCGAGCAGACCAGGTGGACGTTATAGTCAAGAGGGCCAGGGAGTTAAGCCTCGTAACAGTCGTGTGTACAAATACTCCAGAAGTTACAGCCGCCATGGCGGCTCTAGGCCCCGATATAGTAGCCATAGAGCCTCCTGAGCTCATAGGCACGGGTATCCCGGTGTCAAAAGCGAAGCCTGAGGTCGTCACATCCTCAGTCGAGCTTGTTAGGAGGATTAACCCTGCTGTAAAAGTATTATGCGGTGCCGGTATCACTACTGGAGAAGATGTTGCGGCCGCGTTACGCTTGGGAACAGTAGGAGTCCTGCTCGCCTCGGGAGTTGTTAAGGCTAAGGATTGGGAGAAGGCTATAAGGGAACTTGTAGAACCTATACTTAAAAGAGCCTAGAAGGCTCATCACCTAGCCCTGTTCCTCACCTCTCAGAACCCGAGTTTTTAATCATAGCCCATTGATACCAACCCGTTGAAGTTATTATTGTTTCGCCCTCCTCCTCGGGAGCTCGAACTCTATCTTCTCGTATCCGTATATTTTCTCCCCCTCCTCCAGGCGAACAGACAGAACATTGGGACTGATAATGATCACATCCCCGGACATCTGAACGTTGACTATCTTTGAGCCAGGTGGGAAGACCCAGTAGGCGGTTATAGGGTATTCTGCGGTCTCGTTCTCGTAGAGGTTCTCGTAATAATTTAAGCCCTGTAGTGGTTTACCCTTGAAGAATATAAAGTAAGTTATGAAGACCTCGTCGGGAGATCCCTTGAAGCCTACATCAACCGCTCTCACGCGAGGCTTTACTCTTTCACCATTAATTATGACTTCTTCCTCGTCAAGGAAATCCTGCATCACCGCTGCTAACCTTTTCAGTTCTTTCTCAAGTTCTTCTTCATCTTCGACGAGAACCGAGTAGTACGACTCGGGGTCAAAATACTCGAAGATCAATGATTGGTAGACTTCAAGTTTGCTTGTCACATGGAAGAAACCCATAGCGCTTAAAGGTTGCAGTTGCTCCATTTTCTACAAGAAAAAAGCATTCCTGATATATTTTTTCATTTTAAGCCAGTCCAGAGGAGTAAACTTCATTATACAATGAGAAGTTGGCTTTAAAGAGACATATATCTCGAGCACATGGATATAACAAAAGTAAAATAAGCATGCCTAATTTCATAAATATTTAGAGTTTGATGATTAAAACCGCCGTAGTCCTGGCGGGCGGGAAAGGTGTCCGTCTCAGACCCTTAACATTGACCACTCCCAAACCATTATTGCCCGTCGGCAACAAAGCAATTATCGAACACATATTATCACTCCTCATCTCCTACGGATTCGAGAGGATAATAGTAGCGGTAAACTACCTGGGACACAAGATCGCCTCGCATTTCCTCGAGAAGTATCTTGATGCCGGCGTAGAGATACTAATTCCCGAGATCACCCCCCACGACACAGCTGACGCAGTGAGGAAGCTCTCGAGGTTCATAGATGAAGACTTCATAGTTACAATGGGGGACGTGATCACCAACATGAATCTCCGGGACTTCGCTGATTTCCACGAGAGGAGCAAAGCTATAGCTTCGGTGGCAGTTATAGAAGTGGGATCTGTAAGGGATTTTGGCGCAGTTATATTGGATGAGAAAGGCAGGATTTTGCATTTCATGGAGAAGCCGGGGACAAGCGAATGGTATGTGGCTACAGTCGCTTATTCAACGCTCTCGCACAGACACTTTAGACCCTATGTCAACTTGGCTAACAGTGGCTTCTACGGGTTTAAACGAGAAATACTAGACATTTTATCCGATACCCCCTACTTGATGGATTTTGGAAGGCATGTCTTTCCCTGGCTTCTGGAGAATAACTATACGGTGATGGGGTGGAATGCTGGCGAGGCCTATTGGATGGACGTGGGAAGACCTTCCACTTATCTTGTCGCCAACATGGATCTCTTAGATGGGGCTGCCTTACCACTAGTCCCCTACGGGAAAAACGTGAACAACGTGTGGGTTGGTGAAGACACTGTTATAAGCAAGTCTGCAGTCATAAATCCTCCAGTGGCTCTAGGCGACTATACTGTGATCGATGAGGGCTCTGTTATAGGACCCTATGCGATAATAGGAAGTCGTGTTAAAATTGGAAAAAAGGTTTCAGTAGTTAATACAATAGTAATGGATGACTGCGTGCTTGAAGATCAAACGATTCTTATGAATAGCATTTTGGCGAAAAACATATTAGTGAAAAGAGGTAGTAGCGTTACGGAATCCGTTATAGGTGATAATAGCGTGATTGAAAGTGGCTTGTCTGTGGGACCAACTACCCACATTAACCCAGGCTCAAGAGTCGCTAAACAAGAGGTGAGTTGATACGAGGCGTCCCCCGCTTCCCTTCTACAATAACAAGGTTTACGGTGTCGCAAACAGCCAGATGACCCCTGAGAACTCCGCGGAGCTTGGAGCAGTCCTTGGAACAATCGTTGGCGAAGGCGCACTTGTGACAGTGGCCAGGGATTACTACCCACCTAGTAGAATGCTCAAGAGATCGTTTACAGCCGGCTTAATGTCTACGGGTGTCTCTGTAATTGATTTTCACGCAGCTACTTTACCAGAGGTAGCATTCGCTGTCAAGAGGTTTGGCGCTAAAGCAGGTGTACATTTCTCGGTTACCCCGTTTAACGATAACAGTATCCAGGTCAGGATTATAGACTCAGCGGGTATCGAGATAACGGGCGACAGGCTTGAAGACATATTATCCATGTTCGAGTCACACCATGCAGTCAGAGCTATTCCCACTCGAATAGGTTGGGTAACTTATGCTGAGTACATACACGACATCTACGCGTCATCAGCTACGAGCTATATAGACTCTGCTCCAATCACGGCTAAGGAGCCCTTAGTCCTTGTAGACATGAACTTTGGACCCGCAAGCGAGGTGTTCCCAAACATATTAAGCTCTATAGGAGCTAGATTCATAGGAGTCAATTCGGGAAGACCCCCACCTAACCTTGTGCCAAGGCAACTCCCCTCCCTTAAAACGCTTAATATGTTAGGAGAGCTTTGCAAGGCCACAGGCGCGAGCTTTGCGGTTGCACTGTCCAGTGATGCATCGCATGCCTACTTCATCGACGATAAGGGAAGGTACGTCGACCCCGATATTTTCCTTGCTATCGTAGCTTTGATGATACCTCAGGGCTCTAGGCTTGCTATCACGGACTCAGCCTCGAGAATAGTCGATGCGATAGCTGAAAAGAATAAACTGTCTCTCATCCGAGTCAAAGGTATCGCCGGAGATATCGCTAGAGGTGTGAGACGCTTGAGGGTTAACCTGGGAGCTACCGATTCAGGCGAAGTTATATTCCCTCAATTCTCACTTTCTCCCGATGGGATGATTCTGACAGCAAAGCTTCTAGAAATGCTCTCCACGGAAGAAGTTAGGCTTTCCACACTTGTCGAAGCTATCCCAGAAGCTTCATTATACACCTTAGAGTTGGAGGCAGATCAATCAGTTGCAGGTAAGGTTTTGGATGCTGTGTTCCTAGAACACACAGAAGTTGCAGTCGCGCCGGGCATGGTTAAGTATAGGGTTGGAGAGACATGGGTTAAAGTTCACCAAGACCTGGGTGGAGGCAAGATATACGTAAGCGTTGACTCCTCTAACAAGGCGGCAATTGAGATAGCTAAAAAAGAGTACGAGAGGCTAGGAGAACTCATAGAGAGCCTCAAATAGCTAGGTTGTCTTATGTTTTTTCCGGATGAGGAAAAGGCTAAGGTTATAGGAGTCTCGCTAAGTGATCCACTACTAGCTGAAGCCTTCGTTAAGGTGGACCCGCAGTACGAAAGTGTTTCCGAGATCGTTCGAAAGATGGGGTACGTTGAGGGCTCGCTCTACGTCATAGGAGTCGCACTCATAAGCTATATGCTCAGTAGTAGAGGAGAGGAACATTGGCGTATAGCCTCTAAGTATGCTGAAGGGGGGTGTATTAAGGCCTTACAGGAATTTGTGACTAAAAGCCCCTCCATAAACTGGCTTCGAGACCAAAGGAAAAAGAGAGTTGAGTTATATGTTTCCAAGGCTTTACCCAGCCTGCGTGAACAGCTTCAGAAGAATGAGGTTGACCTTGATACAATACACCTTGAGCTGGCCAGGCTACTTAAAGCTAGAAAAGAAGACAAGACAGTGGTCTTTGCAATAAAGATGCTTTACTACTCGCTCCTCTCGAGCGGGAAAGGGTTCCATGGAGGGATAGACATACCGATACCTGTCGACTACCGCGTTAGTCTCGTATCTTTCACATCAGGGCTTTTTAGGGGATGGAGTTGTGGTGAAGACTTGAGAAGACTTGCACGGGAGGCCAGGACCAGGCAAAAGGAGACCATTATCAGGCTCTGGAAGATAGTAGCCGAGGTGGCGGGCAAGCCCCCATTTCTTCTAGACAGTATAGTATGGGTAACTGGGAGATGCATAGACGAGCATCTTTCTAACCCGGGACTCATTGAACGATGCCTTGGGGAAAAGTACGGGATCAGTGAATACCATACCCGTACTGTTAGGATTCTTTGGTCGACTCTTGAAGAGTGTCTAGGCTAAGCCGTAGTCCTCTGGCTCTAGGAAGAAAGTGTTACGCCCCGTCTGCCAGTCGCGTATGATGATCCTAGCTGCCTCCTCTATGAGGGGGACACCGCCCTTCCCGAGGAGTCCCCGTCTAAGCGCAAGCTTTTCGAGGAAATTCTGGGCATCTTGCTGCCACTCAACCCCATAAAGAGACTCTAACAATTTCGGGTTTTTCTTACCTATGAGTTCCAGCAGTCTGAATGCCACGGGGATAGGATCATCGAGAGACTCGGGTCGGAGAGCGCTTATAAGCGCCAACTCTCCCAGCTTAGGTGGGATAATCCCCGGTGTGTCTATTACGCTGAGCCATCTAGCGACTCTCAGACGGGTTGCATTGCGGGTATATCCGGGTATTGGAGAAGTGCCAACTGCATGTGCCCCTTTAAGGTAGTTAATTATTGTTGATTTTCCAACGTTGGGGATGCCTGCGACTGCTACTACGAGTGGCCTTTTCCCTGACGCCTCACGTAGTACTTTCCAGAGCCTGCGCGTGCCAAGCCGCTTAGAGGCACTAATGAAAACTGTTGGCCTTTCTTTTGAAAGAATTTTCTTCCACTTTTCGGCTACGTTTTTAGGAACAAGGTCTGCTTTGTTCACGACTATTACGAGGGGTTTGCCGAGGGTGTCTGCTAGCTTTTCTAACTGTGGACTCCTAGTACCCCATGGATCCCTCGCGTCAAGCACCTCAACAACGACATCTGATTTTGCGATTATTTTTCTTAGAAGACGCCAGGATCCAGGAGATGTACGCTGTGACATATAAAGGTATTTGATAGCTGTAATTTAAATTATAATAGAAATAGAAGAATTTTAAATCATCTTCACTTTCTCTAGTGGCCTGACCTTTAACACTTCCTTGTTCACGAGCGCGGGAGGCATCTCTCCCTTCAGCACTGCTATGAGGTTACGGGCTGCGAGTTCCGCCATTCGCTGTCTGGCTTCAATAGTAGCGCTGGCTATGTGAGGAGCCAGAATCACATTGTCAAACTTTGTGAGTGGATGATCAGCCGGGAGGGGTTCCTGCTCGAAGACATCAAGTGCTGCCCCCGCGATCCATCCCTCTTTCAACGCCTTTACCAGTGCATTTGTGTCGACGACTGGTCCACGAGCTGTGTTAATGAGGTACGCTGTTTTCTTCATCTTCCTTAACCTTTCCTCGTTAATCAGGTGGAAAGTATCTTTAGTTAATGGGACGTGTACTGAGACTATATCGGATTCCTTCAAGAGAGTGTCGAGGTCTGCATATTCCATGTTGAGGACGCTTTCGACGTCCCACCTCCTCTCGACATCGTAGTAGAGGATTTTTACGTCAAAGCTTGAGAGCCTCTTGGCTGTGGCGACGCCTATGCGTCCCAAGCCTACAAGACCTATAGTCTTACCCTTTAACTCGGGGCCGGTAAGGAAGTATGGGTTCCAGGGCTTGTCCCATTGACCTGTTCGGATTATCTTGTCGGCTTCGACTATGCGGCGGGTTACAGCAAGGATAAGACCTACGGTGAACTCGGCTACGGCGTCAGTAAGGACGCCGGGGGTGTGCGTGACGTAAATGCCTCTCTTTGTCGCCTCAGGAATATCGATATGGTCGAAGCCCACGCTATATGTGCTTATAACTCTGAGATTGGGTGCAGAGTCCATAACCTCAGCATCGATCTTATCGGTGAGGAGGCAGAGAAGCGCGTCCTTGTCCTTAACCTTCTGGATAAGCTCCTGGCGTGAGGGAGGCCACTCCTTTGAGTTGTGAAGCTCTATGTCGCAACACTCTTTAAGCATAGATAAGCCAGGCTCGGGAATTATCCGTGTAACATAGACCTTTGGTTTTGACATCGATATATACAAAAAACGGTTGTATTTAAATATTTCCCCAAAAAAACAATCTAATATTTGAAGTCGCCGGGGTTAGGCCAAACCTGAGGAACAACCCCTGGTGGATACGTCTTGTGAAGCCACTCCGTGAACTCTACCAGGCGCTGAATAGCAGTCTCCACTATAGCCTCTCCCTTCTCCCTGCTAGCCTTGCTTGGATAACCGACGCTACCCTTCGGATAGTGATGAATCTCCATGTAGGCGCTTACATCATACCATGCTAGTGGTCTGTTGTACACGTTCCCCGCCTTGTCGATCCACTTGTCCGGTATGACGCCGACCATCTTCTCAGCATCGGACTCCTTGAGCTTGCTAGGATCAACAAGCTTTGGTGCCACGTACCAAAGCACACTAGCCTCAACCTCGTCAGCGTGAATGAACGGTGTCTCGATTGAGAGACCTGGCTTTAGCTCTGTACCCACCTGGAGCTTATCGACTGCCCAGCGCCACCAACTCGTCACGATAATGAAGGCCTTCACGCCCTCCTCGATTATCGCTTTGTCCTTGACGATGGGGAGCACGTATTCCTGTCCATGAGAGTTGAAAAGGATGATCTTCTTGAAACCTGCATTGCTCAGCCACTTTACGACGCTCGTAACATAGTCGATATATGCCTCTTTCTTTACAGGTATTGTTCCCGGCATTCCATAATGGTGACTTGGGTGGCTTCCATAATATATTGGAGGAGCTACCGTGACTCCTGTTTCGAAGGCTATTCGCTCCGCGATGTAGGTGCCTATTATCGTGTCCTCCCCTGTTGCCTGTGCCAAGCCATGAGCCTCAACGGAGCCACAGGGCACGTAGATGATATCGTTCTTCTTGACCCTTTCTGCTAGTTCAGCCATGGTAAGTTGATCAAGATAAATTTTTTCCCCAAATTTGTTGTAGATTGGTCGTGCAAAACGGGACTCATATTCGACCATTTTTATTCCCCCTAATCGATATGACTATGTCATATCATATTATTATAATTTACGGTTTTAGAGTTATTTTACCATCAATCCTCTGATGCGCCCTTTCAAAGGCTTTATGAGCTTCGTCGAGCTTGAACCTGGAGGTTATTATTTGGGTCATGTCTATTCTGCCTGCAGCCATAAGGCGGATAACATTGCCGAAGTTCCTGAAACCTGAGTGCCCTTGGCTTCCAAACAGTTGTCCTCTCCTCACCTGGAATACTTCGATGTATATGGGAACCTCTTTGGGTGCGCGACCAATCCATGCTATCTTGCCGTCTATTGCTAGACTCCTCTGCATTTGGGGTAGCGTGTGCTGCGGGGCTCCCGCAGCCTCAACGTGGAAGTCTGCTCCTTGCCCGTCCGTTATTTCCATTATCTTTTCCCATGGTTCAACGCTGTTCTTTTGCAGCTCCGCAGTATTAAAGACGTAGTCTGCCCCAACCTTCTTCGCTAATTCCCTTCGCACCGGACTAACCTCGAAGACGATGATCTTACCGGCTCCAGCGGCCTTAGCGAGGGCAATGGCGCCTAACCCGATGGGGCCTGCTCCCCAAACCACTACATAGCTCCCGGGTTTGAAGCCCCCTGCTCGAGTGAACATCGCATGGTAGGCAACGCTCGTGGGCTCGACCAGGCTTCCCGCTTCGAATGCTTTTTCCTCACTTCCGTATGCCTCTAGGAGAGAGTTTATCTTCCAGACATACTTAGCCTTGACAACAACGTAATCAGCCATGGCACCATCGTGAGTGAATCCAAGCTCTCCATACTCTAAGTCAGCAGGGTCGTTGAGGCGGGTGCAATGGTTGAAATCTATGCCGCGGCATGCATCACATTCACCGCACCAGAACATTTCCTCTGAAGTCACCATGTCCCCGGGTTTCAGGTTTCTGACATTAGCTCCGACTTTTTCAATAACTCCAGAGAACTCGTGGCCGATTACTACGGGAAACTTTGTGAGTCCGGGGTAGATGATGTAGCCTTCCTCATCTGTTTCAAGGAAGTGTATGTCGCTGCCGCAGATGCCGACAGCTTTTACCCTTATCAGAACCTCGTCGGGCTTGGGCTCTGGTACAGGATAGTCTGTGCGGAGAACTAGTTTCGGGTTTCTCCATACCTTATTACCTTCCCTGACCTTATGAGTTCGGAGCTCATCCTGTGTAATCTTGTATCCGGGCCTGGGGGCGAAATCGGCGTAAACCAATACGGCTCTCATATGTGTCATTCTGATCCGTATTGTATTGAAGTTATCACCACATATATTAAAAACGAGAAAAACTTATAAAGACAGGGGAGATAGGCGTAAAACGACCAGGTATTAGCGAGTGTTTATAAGTTATCCGCACAACTACGATAATGTGTTTAAATTCTCGATGGCAGTTACGCCTTTACACGCTAAGTTCGAGGCTGTTGCTAAGGGCAGTCCTGCCGAGTTTGCATTATTATTATCGGAACTGGGGTATAACGGGATTGAATATTCCGTGCTTGAACCCGAGACAATTATAGAGCTTGTAAGAATAGCCTCCGATTATGGCCTGCGTGTGCCCGCTATAGGAACTGGCCTGAATTATATCCATTACGGGTTGGATCTTACAAGTCCTGATGAGGGAGTTCGTGCACGGACACTTAATCGTCTCCAGAGTTTCGTGGAGTACACCGGGAGGAGTGAAGCCGGAGGAGTTATAATAGGTCTGATAAGGGGGCGTGGTGACTCTTATTCTTCGCCTGAAATGGCTTTGAATCTCCTGGCAGCACAACTTTCGACACTGTGTAGACAAGCGGTTGACGCGGACGTCAGATTGTTCCTCGAGCCTTTAAATAGGTACGAGTCGAAAATAATAAACACGGTAGGGGAAGCATTGAATTTCTTAAGAAGAGTGGACTGCCCCAACCTTTACTTGTTGCTGGATACTTTCCACATGAATATCGAGGAGCCAGTAATCGAGGATTCCATACGCGTTGCTGGCGATAAGATAGGGCATTTTCACGTTGCTGACAGTAATAGGTATGCGCCTGGTATGGGGCACTTGGACTTCTCATCGATTCTAAAAGCGCTAAAAGATACAGGGTACTCAGGCTATGTATCGGCTGAGATAATTGTAAAGCCTGACTTTGAATCTGCTGCCAGGCTGACTCTCAACACTCTAAGAATAGCCTCCGGTTGCGAAGAAGAGAACAGGTAGCATCGACTGATCTAGTCGACAGAACAGTTATTTATTGTTGTTTAACATCCTTAAGTTTAGTATTTGAGACGGTACAAGTGATGTCTCGATGACAACGGGTAAAATAAGAGCGATTTTTCTAGGAACTTCAGGAAGCACGTTCACTCCAGACAACATCCAGCCATGTATTTACGTTGAAGGCTATCTCTTCGACTGCCCGGCCTCGTGCCCACAGCGACTCTTGAGCCTAGGATTGTTGGATTCTGTTCACACAATTCTTCTCACTCACACCCACTTGGACCACTCTCTCGGGATATATGAGTTGGCCTGGCATCTGGGGACAGTACTATCCAAGAGGAGAATAACGTTGTATCTTCCCCAAGGTGTCTTGGAGGGGGTCGTTGATGCGTTCAGGATTCTTGGAGGGAACCTGGCTGAGAAACTGCTGAGTTTTTACGAAATGCGGGAAGTTTATCCTGGCTATGATAACGGGAAAATAAGAGTTGTTGAGGCTAAGCACTCTGTGGTAGCGGTTGGCTACAGGCTAACTTTAGATGGCCTCTCTGTTTGTTATACAGGTGACACGGCACCATCGGATTCTGTCGTGGAGTCATTCAGGGATTGTTCCTTGCTTATACATGAAGCTACTTACCCGTCGGGGCTTGAGGAACAGGCTGTTAGGGATGGCCACTCAACACCTCGTCAGGCTGCTGAGATTGCGCGGAGGGCTGGTGCTAAAATGTTGGCTCTAGTTCATTTACCATATGCAAGGTATGGGAGAGAAATAGATGAGGCTTTCCTCGCATCCTCCCAGCAAATTTTTCCAAATACGATCATCCCAAAACCGGGACAGGTCGTGGAGCTCGGGTGAACATCTTGGACATCACTATTAGAGAGGCTAGACCCGAGGACTTGTTTTACATAGTCGAGTTAGAGGAGAAGACTTTTGGCCCTGACGCCTTTGGGTTTAACCATGTTTTCTACCTTTTCGAGAAATGCCGAGACTACTTCCTTATAGCTGACTATAAGGGACTACTGGTTGGCTATATTGTTTCTTGTCGTGAGTCTGAGGAGGAGCTTCATGTTCACAGTATAGCCGTGGTGGAATGGTTTAGGGGGAAAGGAGTTGGCAGGAGGCTGATGGAGGAGACGATAAACCTTGCTCGCCAGAGAGGTTTAAGGCGTATCAGGCTTGAGGTAAAGACTGAGAACGTTGCAGCCATTAAGCTCTACGAGAAGCTCGGCTTTGTAAGGAAGGACATCTTAAGGAATTTCTACGAAGATCGTAGCGATGCGTATGTCTATCTGTTAACCCTGTAGTCGAGCTTCTCGAAAAATACCGTTGGCTTCTCCTCGCCTGGTGTTTTAGCTCCATTGTATATTGCGAGGGAAAGGAAGAATAAGTGCCAAAAAGCCCAGAACAAATTAATTATTATCGCTCCCACTTCGCTCGGGTTACTGGAAGTGTAATACCAGTAGAGGCCACTTACAATTGACAGTAAGAGGAGTACTAAAAAGACTAGATGGATCACGAGGACTCGAAGGTTCCTCATGCTTTTGCCTTTCGCCTAAATTATAAGACGAATATGCAGGCATCAGTAGCTTTTAGCCACATAGACTATTTGTCGGGCGGGCGCGCCGCACCAGGCACATTTCCCATAGTCCCCTTCTTTGAAGCTGATCTCTGTGCCCCTTACCTTGCCGCCATCGGTTTTTTCCTTAAGATCCATCGCGCATTCCTCCCTCCCGCAAAACGGCATCTTGACAAGATAGCCTTCTTTTAGAGCTTTTACAACCTCTTCTGGTGTACGAGCCTCTACCGTGCGACTTTCCATGAATCTCCTAGCCTTAGTCTTTAGGTTCTCAAGAATACTTTTCTCGAGCTCCTGTATCGTTTCAAGAAGCTTTGCTTCTTCAATTTGCTTCTTTTCCCCCGTGTCTCTACGGTATATAGTCAGTGTCTTACTCTCCGCTTCCCGACGCCCTATCTCTATCCTCACGGGGACTCCCTTAAGCTCCCAGTCGTTGAACTTCCAGCCCGGAGTGTACTCCTCCCGGTCGTCCAAAAAGACACGATACCCTTTCTGTTTTAACATCTCTTCTATACTGTGAGCTTTTTCGAGCACAGACTTCTTGTCTTCCTCTCTGTAATATATCGGGACTATAACGACCTGTATTGGAGCGACGCTGAAGGGAAGCACTAAACCCTTGTCGTCGCCATGAATAGCTATAAGCGCTGCTGTTATGCGCCAGACACCAGGTCCGTAACATGTCTGCCATACATGCCTCCTGGTCCCCTCCCTGTCAAGAAAGGTTACATCAAACGCCTTGGCGAATCGTTGTCCAAGGTCATGTGTAGATGATATCTGCAGGACTCTACCATCGGGCATAAGTGTATCGGCAGCATATGTGTCCTCGGCTCCCGCAAACTTATCCCATGGAGGTCGCCTAAGGAAGAGGAATGGTATTCCGAGTTTCTCCCAGATAACTTTCCTAGAATTCTCCATGTCTTCCTCAACCTGTCTCAGAGCTTCCTCGTGAGTGGAGAAGGCACAGTGTGCCTCGATCCAGAGAAACTCTCTCCCTCTAATGAGTGGTCTCGTGTTGCTCTCGTTCCTGTAAACGCTGACGCTCTGGTAGAGCTTTAAGGGGAGGTCGCGCCAGCTCTGAATCCAGAAGCTATACATGTAGTAAAAGGCCGTCTCCGAGGTTGGACGTAAGGCCAGCCTTCGCTCCAGTTTCTCGTCACCAGCCTCCGTAACCCAGAAAACCTCCGGCTTAAAACCCTGCACGTGCTCCTTTTCACGCTCAAAGTTCTCCTCCGGTATCACCAACGGGAATAATACCGGCTCGTGCCCCGTTTTCTCAAGTTCCTCTTCAAAGAAGCGGTAGATCGCCCTTATTATCCTCATAAGCCATGGCCTGTGTACAACAAATCCCTGAACATTGTAGCGGAGATCAACAAGACCCGCCTTAACAAGTACTTGAGAATACCATTCCGAAAAATCCTCACTCTTCTTTACTGTTATACCAAGCGACGACATGGCTTAACCTATAAAGGATCTATAAAGAAATATTTTTCGCAATGCGTTTGATGATACAGAAGTATTCCGTCTAGAAGAGCCCCGGCCGGGAATCGAACCCGGGACCCCCGCCTCTCTGGATGCCTGAGGGCTAGGTTTACCAGAGCGGTGCTGTCGGCACCTCCAAGTCTACCGGACTGAGCTACCGGGGCTGTGATTATATGAGAAAAACAGGGCAATTTATGGTTTTCGCGGTTTTGACACTGGACCGGGGCTCAGCTCAGGTAAAAACTAGAGGCTAGTAGAAACACCTGTATTTTCAACATTGAGCTTCAAGAGCCTAGGGCTTACTTTTCTCAGTTCCTCTATAATCTTTCCTTCATGATCTCTCTTGCAAAGTATCACCGCGTAACCCCCTCCCCCCGCACCTGTAAGCTTAGCCCCGAGGGCTCCTGCCTCTCTCGCAGCGTATACTATCTGCTCTAGCTCGATCGTTGAGACACCGATGGCTGAAAGGAGTCCGTGATTTACATTCATCAAGGCTCCTACAGCCTCCCAGTCTCCCCGCTCCATCATCTTGGCGGCCTCTACAGCAAGCCGACCCGCAGCGTAGTAAATCGGTTCTAACACAGAGGGAAAAGCATCGTAAAGATCAAGTACACGTTTAACGAGTAGCCCCGTACTTCTTGGTTTCCCGGTATCGGCTAAAATTAACGACACATCCTTAAAGTCAACGTTGAGTCTCAGGAATCCTTCACTTTTACGATAAGCTATTGCTCCCCCATATGTGGCAATGGTATTGTCTATGCCGCTCGGTCGGCCATGGACTATCCTCTCTGCCTCGTAAGCCATCCTTGAAATCTCCTCTAAACGCAAATCCTCGCCCATGGCCTTAGCGGTTGCTGCTATTGTAGCTACGGATACTGCGGCCGAACTGCCCATACCCGCTGAAGGAGGAATTTCAGAGTCTATTTCGATGCTAATGCCATGGTAGGCCCCCAGCTTATTTAGAACTGTAAAGGCTGCATGAGCTACAGGGTATAGAGGGTTTTTATCGTCCGCAGGGGGGAGAGTATACTCACGACTCAATGCCAGATTCCTACTGTAGACTCTTATTGTTTTTTCTTTCAAAAGAGTAGCTGTTACGTAGGCTCTTAGAGAGACGGCGACCGCTATGGCAGGCTGGTCTTTCACTACGAAGTGTTCTCCGAATAATATTACCTTGCCTGGCGCGGAAGCTGTAGCTCTCATAGGAGTTTAATCGGAGATTTGACTAAAAAACCTTACAAAAGACAATTAAAGTTTAGGACTGCCCTATAGTAGCGAGGAAAGCTTTCAGCTTCTGCATGGACTCCTGGACCTTCTCCGCAGGGTATTCATAGGCAGGCAGTTTTCCTTGATGATAATCCGCATAGGCAGCTAGATCGAGAAGCCCATGACCGCTTAGATTGAACAGTATGACTTTCTCCTCATTCTTTTGCCTTGCTTCCATAGCAAGATCAATAACAGCCTTTATCGCGTGCGCACTCTCGGGGGCAGGAACTATGCCCTCTGTCTTAGCGAAGAAATCGGCAGCCTGGAACACTGAAACCTGGTCGTAGGCGACGCTTTTCACTATGTCGTGTTTCCTGAGAAGGCTTAGAGTTGGGGCAGCTCCATGATACCTGAGGCCTCCGGCGTGAATTGGGGGCGGTATAAAATCGTGGCCTAGCGTATACATTTTTAGGAGCGGTGTAAGCCCGGCTGTGTCTCCGAAGTCGTATATGTACTCTCCTTTTGTAAGAGAGGGGGCCGCGGTCGGCTCTACAGCCACTAGGCTTACTTTTTTCGGTGCTTTCCCGTCGTGTACAAGCATGTAGAAGGGGTACGCTAGTCCCCCGAAATTGCTGCCGCCGCCGACACATCCCACCACGTAGTCGGGGAAGTCGTCTGCGAGCTTCATCTGCTCTATAGCCTCTAGGCCTATAACCGTCTGGTGCATGAGGACGTGGTTGAGAACACTGCCGAGGCTATATTTTGTATTTTCATGTGTCACAGCGTCCTCTATAGCCTCGCTGATCGCTATTCCAAGGGAGCCTGGGTTTTCGGGATCCTTTGCCAGTACATCTCTGCCGGTCTTGGTTCTATCGCTGGGACTCGACAATACCTCGGCACCCCAAATCTTCATGAGTATGGCTCGATACGGCTTTTGAAGATAACTGGCTTTGACCATGTAGACGGTTAGCTTCAGGTTGAAGAGATTTGTTGCAAACGCTAGAGCGCTGCCCCACTGGCCTGCACCTGTCTCGGTTGTAAGTCGCTCTACGCCCTCCCTCATATTGTAATAAGCCTGGGCTACAGCTGTGTTAGGCTTGTGGCTTCCTGGAGGACTCACTCCCTCAAACTTAAAGTATATTCTGGCGGGTGTTTTGAGAGCCTTCTCAAGACGCGTAGCCCTTATAAGAGGGGTAGGTCTCCAAATGCGGTAGACGTCTCGCACTTCTTCAGGTATAGGTATAAATTTCTCTTGAGACACTTCCTGTCTCACAATCTCCTTGGGAAAGATCGCTTCAAGCTCCTCTGGATTTACTGGTTTGCCCGTAGCCGGGGAGATGGGTGGAGGAAGGGGTTCAGGTAAGTCCGGTAAGATGTTGTACCATTGTCTGGGTAAGAGGCTTTCATCTAACATGTACTTTTTTGTCATTTTTTGTTCACAAGATCACTTTTTTATTCATTATAGTATATAAATGTTTCCTCAAAGGAGAATGGGGGAGGAGGATATATTATAAATTTCTGTATTCGCAAGGATTAAGCGTGGATAAGAAGCTTGTAGAGAAATTTACAGAGACCGTAAAGGGTCATACGAAAAAACTTGAGGTACTCAAAGTCTTACTAAAGTACGGCTTGAGTGTCCGTGAAAATACTGTAACCTTAGGCGAGAGAATCAAGGTGCCTTTCAAGTCAATCGCGCTTGAAGCAGGCGTCGATAGGCGAACAGTTATAGAGACTCTCCGAGCTATACGCGAGGATAGTTTCCTCAGAGAGTTTTTCCGTCGATTGAGACCCGCAGGTCCATCTCTAGTCGAGGTCTCGAAGCTTCTAGGGTATAGGTGTCTTATCGTGGAAACTCACAGAGACCAGCCTGGCATACTGGCCTGGGTAGCGAACGCACTTGCTGAGAAAAACATAAATATTCTCCAAGTGGTCGCCGAGGATCCAAACATTTATGAGGAGCCGAAACTATACGTCGTAGTCTCTTCGAATGTCCCGGGCGAGGTTATCGATAGAATTCTCGAACACCCAGCAATAAAGCGAGTCTCAATTAGCTAACCTTGATTTAGAACCTCTTGAGCCTTCTCCACTTCGTTGATGATTTGTCTAACCACCTTGTCTGCAATGCCTGCTGGAACTCTCAAGGAGGCGGCGTAGTTGTGTCCACCCCCGCTTACCCCTAATTCCTCGGAGAAACGTGAGAATAGTTGAGCTAGATTTACGGGAAAACCTGTTGGTGCTCTACCCGTTATCACGACTGAGTTTTGACCTATCCGGAAGAGTATTAAGATAATTTTCCTCTGTGCAGCAGCCTCCTGTGAAGCTATTCTGCCTGAGAACCCATATACTCTAAGGTCTCTTAGATCTATAATGCGTAAGACAGGTGAGTCATATATTACCCTGTTTTTTACCTCTTTAAGCAGTCTTTGCAGCTTCTCTTCACTCTCTTGAAACCTTAATACCGCCTCTTCAGGAACAAGTATGCGCTTCTTAACCCAGCTCTCGATTATTTTTTTCCTTAGATCGTCGTCACGAGGCTCTAAGGCGATAGCGCCGGTTAGTATCTCGGCTGCCGACTCAAGCCCTAACTCCCTTACGCTAGGATCAGGGTTTGGTGTGTCTGTTAGCTCTGCAAGCTTTATTAGTCTTAGAGAGAAGTCTGGGTCGATGGTAAGCGGTATTAGATTGGCCAGGAGCGAGGCTGTAGATGGGGCGGGTTTGGCCAGGACATTCACACCTGTAGCTGTAATTTTATCTTTATGAAAAATTGTTGAGGGATGATGATCAATCCATGTTGTTTGCGCGACTCTGGTTAGGAGCGAGAGGGCTTGACTAGTTGTTTCCCAGTACTCCTCGTTGAATGCGATGTCAAGAATATAGACTTCATCCGAGGTAAAGTGTATTCTTTGAAGGGTGTTATGAAGAGAGAAAGGCTGCGAGAAATATACTTTATACTTCACCCCCTCCTTGTTTTTGAGATAATATGAAATTATTATAGCTGCGGAGACCATGCCGTCTATGTCGCCGTGAGCTATTATTGTTAGCATCATTAAACTCTGAGCTTAAAGTCGCATAACAAGTTTAATAACGTTATAGCTAGACAAGCTATGAGAGAAGATTTTTCGACCGAAGTTTTAGCGCATAATTGTTTAAGATCTCTTTTACTTGAGGCTCGGGTAGGCCGAGGTCTTCAGCTACCTTCCCGGTGGTATATCCTAAGGCTAGTTTCGCTAATACAACGCGATGTATCTGGGACTCGTCGATGCCGTGAGCTAATGCTAAGCGGGCCACTAGAGAAGGATCTACCGCCTTTAAACTCTTTATTTCATTCACTGGAACGGGAGACGAGTAACGTGTAATCTCTTCGAGAGAGATTATGGTGACCCAGTCGTCCTCCTTTATATCTGGATAGATTTCCTTCAAGGCATCCAGGAGATCTTCTAGGCTATTAAAACCATCCTTCAAGGCATCATCCTTTGTGAGCTCCGAGACCCTCGTAAACCTAAGTGATTTTACGCGCGCTTCTCCATATATCTGTCCTCCACTCTCCAGGAAGACCTCATCGCTTTGCGGTTGAAGAATACCCTTCCTAATGGTGGTAGTTTTTTCACCCCTTAGGATTTTCTCAAGGTACCTTAGTCTAAAGCTCAGTGTTTTCCCGAGCTTACGCGTGGTGTGACCACTCATCCCGCTTTCATGTAAAAGTTAACGCCAATTAAACTTTTATCACGTATTTAGGCGCTAACTCCTAGGAGCTTCTCTACCAGGACTGGCAAGCCCTCCTGACGTGCGGGGGGTGGCAGCATGGTAATATATACTCTCAAAGGACCCTTGAACTGTATGTACCCCTCGTCGGTGAGCCTCTGTAGAGCCTCGTCCGTTTCGCGGGGTGTGAGCTTCCTGAGCCGATAATTTTCACAGATTAGCTCAATGTACCTCTGGATATCTCTGAGAGTGATAAAGCTTTGGTTCAGCTGCCTTGAAGCCAATAATATAGCGGACAATACTACGCGTTCAGCTGTTCCAAGCGTTTCAGGGTTGATAGAGAAAAGGTATTTTTCACGCAAGCCCTGCTCTATGGCCCTGTTTATGTGGTTATAGGAGAGCTTCTCATCTTTGCTGGTCTCAGCTATTTGCGCTGCAATAAGCAGGATATCAAGAGCCTTCCTCAAGTCAGAGTCGAAGAGAGTAACAGTGACCTCGGCCAGATACTCTGCAACAGCCTCGGGAAAAGTTCCAATGACAAACGCCTCGGATGCCCGATAGAGGATTATATCGACCAATTGATCACGAGTATAAGCGGGATAGTTTACTATCATGTTGCCGAGCGAGGACTGCTCTTCAGGAGCAAGGCGTTGAGACCAGCTCTCATCCCTCGAAATGAATATCACACCACTAACATTCTCGACGCCGAGCTCGGAAAGCCTGGTCAAGTTGTAAACTATTTGTCCACCTCTTAGCGAACGGTAGCCCGAAAGCTGGTCTGCTTCGTCGATGGTTAAAATGAATGTCTTTCCCTTTTCTTTGCGCAGGGATGAGACGAACTTGTCAAACAGCTCGCCCGCGCTCAGGCTGCGTGAAGCTTTGCCGCCCATCTTTGTAAGCAACTGTGAATAGAATACCCAGGGAGATATGTCTGCCAGAGCACGGAGGTTAACGTAGACGTGCTGGATGAGTGGATTTTCCTCTCGTAAAGACTTCAAGAGCAGGTGTGAAGAAGTAGTCTTTCCCGTACCTTTCGGGCCGATCAGTTGTATCACCTTAAAAAAGGGCGGGCCCTCGACAGCGTCCCTTAGGAGAGTCTGAAGCATGTCAAGCTGAGATTCACGGTGTGGGAGACGACTAGGTATATGTTGACGTGAAAGGACGCTGGGGTTACGCAGTATAGCCATCCTTAGACTCGGGTAAATAACCTGTGGCAGCTCTTATAAAAATTACAGTGAAAGAGTAAACGGTGAAAGTGATTCTTAGAGGGAGATCCCTAGTATGTCTTCTCAGCTTCCCATTCCTCGAGGAGGCCTTCGATCCTGCTTTGATGTTCTTCTAGCTCCCTGAGCATTGCATCAATGCCGTTGAGTGCCTTCCTGTAGTCTGGCAGGATGCCGGTGTACGCCCTGAAGGCTGCGATTTGTG
>NZ_JBMFLX010000027.1:0-19177 GCF_049970975.1 Infirmifilum sp.
AGTGGACCGGCCGGGATTCGAACCCGGGACCGCCGCCGTACTCGGAGCCCCCTACATTAGCCCTTGCAAGGGCGGCATCCTCCCACTAGACGACCGGCCCCTTAACGTTTAGAGAGTAATCATTATTTAACTCTTTTTCTAATGGAATGTCGGATGATGATTGCACGTCAGCTTGAGAGATGAAATGATTGGTCTTTTCTGACAAGCCTCATTGGGCTTTTGAAATTACCTCCTTTACCCCCTTCCTAGTGATAACAATCTCGGCCCTCGCCCTCTCATAGTCCTGCTTGCTGCGTGGTATATTTCGAAGGTTTGTGACTACAAGGGATCTGCCAAGAGAGGTGTTTTCTGAGTATAATCGCAAGGACTCTGTAAAGGTGAGTTTCTCGAAGGAGGTGTAATTATATATTGGCAACCCCTCTGGTCCTCCCCTCTCCACTGCCGCATAGACGCCTAGCCATGGATTAAAAGGCTCTACCGGGGAGTCCGATGATCCCATGAGGCGGGCTCCACTCGAAAGGAGAGACTTGAAGACATAGACCCATTGGGTTCTGTCGCCCAGTCTGTCTGTTATCCAGGTGTCGCTTAGAATGAAGTGTGGTTGGACAGATATTCGAGGCCTTAACTGGGAAATTTTTTCGAGTAGATCTAAAGGAGTTAGAGAAGCATGCTCTATACGAAGCGTGTTTTTTAAATGCTTTGCCGCTTCCAAAACTTGTTCAAGTGCCTTGTCTCCGATCGCGTGGACAGCAACTTCAAGATTTTCACGAACAACGCCCGAGGATAACTCAAGGATTGCCTTGGCGTCGAGGAGGAGTTCGCCGCTTACTCCTGCGTCTGAATAGGGCTGCCTCAAGGCTGCAGTCCTGGCGCCGAAACTGCCATCGGAGAAGAGCTTAACTCCTCTTATAAGGCCCCGGTATTTCTTTTGAACTCCTCTCAAGAACTCTGAGTGCTCAATATATGCGTTGTACTCATGGATAAGTTCTCCGAGATCCTCCAAGCGAGCGATAACTTCAAGCTCATCCTCGGTGACAGACATGGAGTGGAGTTGTACCACTCCGTAGGACAAATATTCCTCCAGTAAAGATTTCACCAGACTCACAACTTTATCCATTGGAGGTGGTGGAATCTTAGATAAGACATAGTATACGAGATCCTCGAGTACAACTCCTGTGGGTTTCCCGTCTTCAATTTGGATAAATTTAGCCATCTTATCGTACTTCTCCTTTAAGCCGAGGATATCCATAGCCTTTGTATTAAGAACAGCTGCGTGACCGCAAACTCTTACGAGAACGACTGGTTTTTCAGGTGCCACCTCGTCGAGATCATATCGGGTTGGGAGTCGTTTTTCCTCCATCTTATCTTGATCCCAGCCCCTGCCCACGATCCACTCGTTCTTAGCGGATGACTCGTATGCTTTCCTTACCAGTTCCTTTAGCTCATCAATTGACTTTACCTTTCTCAAATCTAGGCGTCCCTGAGCTAGAGCAGTAGAGTATAAGTGCATGTGGGCATCGGTAAGTCCCGGGATAACTATACGCTGGTCGGCGTCTATTACTCTCAGAGGCTGAAATCTATTAATGCCGCTCTCCCTCCCAGTGTAAAGGACCCCGCTTTCGAATGAGAAAACGATGCTGTCTACATCTTCAGAGAGCGGATATGATGCGTTGACGACGGCTAAACGCATAAAGTTAGGATTGAATCAGTTTTTATTAAAGGTATGGTTACACTTCGGGATAAACTTAAGGGGTATTTACCCGACAATATCCTAGGAATGGTGCCGACAAGCTTTGACATAGTAGGCTCGAAAGGAAAGGCTGTAGCGATCATCGAGCTTCCTGATGAGCTTGAGCCATACAGCAAAATCATTGGCGAGAAGATAATGGAGATTCATAAGAGCGTGAAAGCAGTGTATAGGAAGATGGGGGAGAGGAAAGGAGAGTATAGGGTACGTGAACTAGTATTGATCGCTGGCGAGGAGGTTAGAGAGGTAATTCATCGTGAACACGGTTATGTTTTAAAGCTTGACGTTACTCAGGTGTATTTCTCTCCTCGCGAGGCAACTGAGAGGCAGAGGGTTGCCGGTAAGGTAAAGCCCGGAGAAAACGTTATCGTAATGTTTGCGGGTGTCGGGCCATACGCTATAGCAATAGCAAGGAAACAGCCCTTAGTGAATAAGGTTGTCGCAATAGAAATCAACCCGGTAGCCTACAAGTACATGGTTGAGAATATACGGCTAAACAAGCTAGAAGATAAGATATTACCCATACTAGGCGACGTACGCCTAGAGGCATTAAAATTCTCGGGATTTGCAGACAGGGTCGTCATGCCTCTTCCCAAGGGAGCATATATGTTCTTGCAGGAGGCTTTTGGCTCTCTCAAGCCCTCTGGAGGCGTGATACACTTCTACTTCTGGGATCGAGAAGACACTCTTTTTCAGAGAGGCTTCGAGGTCGTGCGTAAGGTGGCTGAACTGAAAGGCTATCAGGCCAGCCTGCTTGAAGCTAGGGTGGTAGCCCCATATGCTCCGCATGTTTACAAAGTCGTCTTCGACGTACAGATTAAAAAGGTAGGTATTTAATACAGTCATACCCCTAAAGGGGGATAGTTTAATGTTATTAGGTCCTGGATATGTTCAAGGTGGGTGCTAGGTTGAAGATAGGGGCAGTTGTTTTATCTGATCTCGAGAAGGCGATTGAGGCCAGCGGCGTAGACAAGGTATACGTTGTTGACAATTGGAAAGAAGCTTTGAAGGTCATAGAGGAGGTCGTAAACAAAAAAGAGGTTGACTTGCTACTTATTGACGATGTGCTTGCCAGACAGATAGGAAAAGGAAAGCTCTCAGAGATCAAGTATAAGAGCCCTTTACCGGCGATCATTGAACTAGAAACAAACAGGATAAAGAAGCCGCTCAGCTCGTAAAATTCTATTTTTCCTTGTTCTCGTAGAGGAGTTTTTTGAGAAGCTCGGGCAGTACTCTTTCACGTATCTCTGTCAGTCTGGCTTCAAGAGTGGCGTTGAAGTACTCTTTCGCATCAGCTGACTCTGCTACAAAGCCGCCCTGACAGTCTATCTCCTCGCCGACGCTTAGAACTAATCCGGGCTTAACCTTGGTCAGGGCTGATGTCTTATCCCTTATCACTTTTTCGATGATTGTTTTACTCCCCCGGCACGGCCTGATCGTTATTTGATTGTTTTTCATGTTTTGAATAGCCTCCTCAAATCTTTTGGATAAAAATGCGTAGTAGTGATTCTCGTCCCTTAAAACTTCTAGAGCCACTTGTGATAGCACTTCCTCGAGGAGATTGAATATGTAGTTGTATCTTTCGGCTAGGTATTTCCGCCTTATTTCCAACCTCCTAGGGGCAAGCTCTGCCTCAATTTTCTGCCTAGTCTCGGTGAGAAGTTGGTTGATCTTCTGCTTCCTGAGATCCTCTGCCTTCACGTTTGCTTCATCTAATATTCTTTTGGCCTCTTCCTCAGCCTCTCTAATAATCCTTTGATATTCCTCCTCTGCCGCGCTTCTCAGCTCCTTTATTATAGCCTCCATAAAGTTCTGATTTTCGCTCATCATCTCACCCTATCAAAGTCTCCAGGAGAAGTTTTCTCAAATCTTCCCTGCGGGATTCAAGGGCTGACTTGACCTCGTTCAGCTTCTTTAGCTCCTGACTCTCATAGGCTTTAAGGCTTTCCTCGCGCTTCCTGCGTTCCTCTTCTAGAAGCCTTTGCACTTCCTCGTCTAGCGCTGCCTCTTGTGCTTTAGCTAGTATAGATTTGGCTTGTTCCTTAGCCTTGTTTAGAATCTCGTCGGCAATCTTCTTCGCCTCAGCTACTCGAGCTTCAGCCTTCCTTTGCTCCTCAAGTATCAATTTTATGTTTATCTCACTGGTAAAAGATTGAACAGACTCTACTCTCTCTTGACCCATTTCAACCTCACCCCGACTGCTAAAGAGAGCTTATTATATAATTCTTCCAACCTGTGAGTAGATGCCTTGGAGGAGGAGGGCACTACAACCAGCAAAGGAGGTTCCTTCATTACGGCCATTACCTCGCTGAGCCTGTTGCTTATCAAGGCGTATATTTCTCCCTCAATCATAGCGACCTTGCTCTCAAGTATCTTTGAAATAATTGCCTCTTCCTCCTCCTGACTAGGCTTCTCGCTAACCTTTATCACCTCGAACCCCAGAAGCCGTAGGGGGTCTATGGTTTCCGTAGCTCCTATGGCTACCACGCTCAAATACAACCCCCTAATGGTAACAATGCTTCTTATTTATTTTTTCTCCCATATCTCAATCCCCCATGCAAGGAAGGATTAGGAGCTAATTCTTATGCCAAAGTCTGGAAAGGGTAAGCTATTTTGAAGATTAGTTAAAGCGCCGGGAATCCAGACTCAGAGTAGTTGCTTTATATCTCTCGTTACTTTATTTTCAAGATCTTGGAGTGTCTCCATATCCTCGGCCTCTATTGTTATACGTATTACGGGTTCGGTGTTAGAGGCTCTAACGAGAAACCAACCCTTATCGGTATCTACTCGAACACCGTCGAGAGTAGTCACTCTTTGATATTCCCTCAAATACTTCTCCTGTAATGCCTCGACAAGACCGAATTTCTTCTCGTCTGGAACATCCAATTTGAGTTTCTTTACAGGAGGCATTGGAACCCTGTATGATGAGAGAGGCCCATCAAGCGTTTCAATCGTCTCAAGCATGAAGAGAAGAGAAACTATACCATCGTCCAGGTTAACCCCTTTGTAAGTCACAAAATGTCCGCTACTCTCGACACCCAGTTCCACGCCCGCCTTGATCGCGTCGAGAATCATGAAGATCCTGCCCACAGGCACCCTGACAACTCTTCCGCGCCTCGCAGCCACCGCCTTATCAACTATGCTAGAACACTCAACATTCGCGGCAACCTCTGCTCTGCTTAACCGGTTAAGCATGACCACTGCAGCTTGCTCCGGGGTTAAGGGCTCACCATTTTCATCAAAAAATATTACTCGATCCCCATCCCCATCCAGGGATACCCCGAGATCAGCTTTATAATACTTGACAAGATGCTCCATATACCTCGTGTTATCAGGAGTTGGTTCAGAGCCGCGCGCTGGGAAGCGTGGATCAGCATCACAGTTTACAGTGTAGACCTCATATCCAAGGTCTCTCAACAGGTGAGGCAACATCAGGGATGTCGCACCGTTACCGCAGTCGAGTACGACTTTTAGGCCTCCCTTATGACTCCCTATCCTGTGTAGAAACTCGTAGTACTCTGGAAGTATTTCTCGCTCCTTGGATTTGCCGTAGTTTTTCAGATCAGCCCAGGCCACGCCTTTCTCTGCAAGAGTTCGGATCTTCTCGATATCTCCCAGACAAATCGGGTCTCCACCTCCTCGGAAGAGTTTAAACCCGTTCCACTCTGGAGGCAGATGGGATGCCGTGATATACGCTACATGAAAACCAAGATGCTTGGAGGCGTAAATAGCCATACCTATGGGGCCTGCTCCAGCTTCCACAACACTTGAACCTGCTCCTAGGAGACCACTAATAAGGGCTTTCGCTAGTATGGGGGAGCTGAACCTAGTGTCGTGGCAGACACAGTACTCGTCTTGCTCAAAGTTTGAGAGAGCCCCCCCTATTATTGTTGCGACGTCAGGCGTGAGATCCTTTCCAAAAACACCACGAATATCATAAGCCCTAAATATATTGGATGGGACTCTCATACATTTCGATACTTTCAATTGCCTTAAAAATTCTTACCGTGCCAAAAATGATCCAGGAGAGAAATATCTAAATACTGAGGACTCGATTAGTTGTGAAGAAGAGATATGAAATACCGGTTAATGGATCTCCTGGCTTGCCCCTACGACAAGCATTTCCCGCTAGAGCTATACGTGGTTGAGAAGGTGGAGTACGAGGGGAGAACATTTACTTTCAAGACAAAGCCTGCCTGCGAGCTATACTGTGCCTATAGGGGTGTGAAGGTAGAGGATCTGGGAGGCAGGGATCCTGGTTGCGATGAATGCATAAAATTCGAGGTGAAGACCGGAATTTTATATTGTCCTCAGTGCGGGCGCTGGTGGCCGATAAAAGACGAGATACCCATAATACTTCCAGACCATTTACGTAAAAAGGAGAGCGATCTCAAATTCCTGGAAAGCATTAAGGACAAAGTGCCTGAGAAAATAATTAAAGAGGGGAAGCCCTGGAACCTCCAGAAACAAACCTAATCATGCGTGAATATATAGACACCTGGCTTCTCCACCCTAATGAAACCTATCCTGACAAATTGTACCCTATCCTCACTTTTTAGTTCACGTGTCGCAGGCTCCCCGTAACCTTTTATTACCCGAACCTCCGTTCTCTCAGCCTTCAGAATTGTTCCAGGGAAATTGTCGTCCTTAGGAACCCATTGGATTATTGGGAGCCCGTGATCCTTAGCATACGCCACGTCATTATTGAGAAATTCTAGCCTGCCCTCCTCACCTATCATGAAATTCCCGAGCCCCATTAGTCGAACTTCCCCTTTACCCGCGAGAGCACCTTCTTCAACTAGGATGTGAGGTGATTCGAGAATTATCTTCCTACGCCCTCTCTCTGGATAAGATGGGTGAACCATAACCTCGGCGACAACTGGCAGCGTAACCCCGGAAAGAACATACTCCTTAACGGGTTCGGCTACAAACATATACCTATTAGAAATGGGCTCGAGATACTTTTTATTCAAGGCATGTATCTTCTCAGTACTCAGGGTAGCAGTGGAAGGCTTTATCCCGACCTCAAAGACTAGATCCCAGATTGTTTGAGGGAGTATACCTCTCCTGCGCAGAGCTATTAAGGTCCCTAGCCTAATATCGTCCCAGCCATGATACGCGCCTTTCTCAATCCCTCTACGTATCACAGACTTGCTCAAAATCATCCCTTCAAGATTAAGTCTACCAAAGTGTATGCCTACCGGGGGCTTCCAGCCGAAATGCCTGTAGATATACTCCTGTTTAATCGTGTTAACCGCGTGTTCTTCCCCCCTTAGAATGTGGGTGATACCCATAAGATGGTCGTCAATAGCACATGCAAAGTTGTAGGTCGGCCAAACAGTGTACTTGTCACCCACGAGCGGGTGGGGGTTTTTACTTGTGTCTAGGACTCTAAAAGCAATCCAGTCCCTAACACTGGGATTTGGATGCGCGGGATCAGTTTTTATTCGCAGTACAGCTTGCTCCTCCCCGTACTCGCCAGCCAGCATTTTCTCCCATCTCTCGAGGTGTGTCTCAGGTGGGAGAAGCGAGCATGGATCCGGCCGGCCCTCATCACGGATCCTCTTTATCTCATCTCGCGGGTGAGTACAGACATATGCCCCTCCAGTTTCGATGAGCTTCCTCGCATGCTCATAATAGATGGGCATCCGGAGGCTCTGAATATACTCTTCATCCCATTTAACACCAAGCCATTTGAGGTCCTCTCTAATCATGTCGTAGGCTTCTAGCATGGGTTTCTTTGTTTTGGGGTCTGTGTCCTCGAATCTGAGGATGAATTTTCCCTTGTACATGACTTTAGCGTAGTAATAGTTTAGTATGGCTGGACGCGCGCTGCCAAGGTGTAGGACGAAGTCAGGGTTCGGGGCAAAACGAGTCACAACGAAACCGTTAAATTCTTCAACGCGCGGAAGTGGAGGGAGCTTTCTTTCCTCCTCCACCCTCTTCTCACGTACTAGGGCCTCGGGCCATGTTTCCCGTAGAAGTTTTTCTTGTTCCTCCAGAGTCATGTTGTTAACCCGTGAGACGACGTCCGTCACAACAGCAACAATTTCTCGAGCTCGTGTCCTCAGCTCCGGGAGCTCTGCGAATACCTTACTTACGACTGCCTTAACCTCAGCCTTTCCCCCAAACCTTACAGCGTTAGCTAGCGCGTATTTCAAGGCTACTTTTTCAACATCTACCTCCATATCTCTTGCCAAGCTGTATTCTAGTCGACGACTAAATTAATGCTTTTGCGAAGCCTTGGGCACGTTTAGCATTGAGTGCCAACAGGAACTCCTATCTCCTACAGGTATCACCTTGTCCAAGGAGACAAAAAACTTAAAAGTCTCATATTCTCGTTTTGATAGAGGGCCGGTCGTCTAGTGGGAGGATGTCCGCTTGGCATGCGGGTGGTCCCGGGTTCGAATCCCGGCCGGTCCACCATCCATCGTAAACTCATTATAAAGGCGAAATTCTAATCGGGATCTTAGTGTGAAAAGCTTCGCCTGTACTCCTTATATCTATAGAAACTGTGAAAGAGCACCACGGGAACCTATCGGGCATGCAGTAAAGTGTAGAGTCCCTTGCTTGTTAGCTCTACCTGAGCTTGACGGAGGTGAAGGTATCCGAAAAGAATGAGCCGTCGAGCTATATCTGATCCCCTCACGGAAAGTTCACGCGTGATGTCAAGCAGGGCTCTATAGCTCATTACGCCGCCTCCGTTTTCGACCTCGGAGAGGAGACTTAGGGCTACCTCGCTGTCTTCGCCGAACGCATTTTTGAGGAGATCCTGTGGTACGCCTGGACGTGGTGCGCGTGGCGCTATGGAACCTTTAGTCTTGGCTTCGGCTCTTTCAACATCTATGTCGCCTTCAGCCAAAGCCCTCAGCTGTAACGCTTTGGGGAGACTGAGGCGTTTTGCATAGATGTATCCGAGTATTCCATGAAGACGTAAAGTGTGCCAGTCCCTGGGATCTGTGGGGTTTAAAAGTATGAGTTTTTCAGTTCCCAGTGAGCCGAGGGCTTGTATAAGAATGGATAAAAAATCTCCTCGTATATTGGTCGCGTAGATGCATACTTCTTTTTTGCTGATAGCAGATAGCGTCGAGGTTGCCGGAGCGTTGGGGAGTAGCAATACGCTACTGCACTCGCTATATGTGCCTGTGTAGGTTGCGATGGAGAGAATACCCCACCATTCCTCGGGCTCGACTGCAGCGGCTTTCCAGACAGAATGAGGACCAGGAGCTAAGTTTAAGAGAAATGAGAGCCTTTCGGGCTTCGCCAGGCGAGTGTCGTGAGCCAGGGCTTTGGAGACAAGCCATTCAGGTGCGAGCGTCCATGGTGGACAATCGCCCTCGGGTGTTACGGAGAATACATTATCGGGGCACTTGTCCCCATAAATGACTAGGACTTGCATTTCGTAGTCACGCCGGTCTGAATGTCTCCGGCGTTGGTTGCTGCGGCGGTAGTTGTAATGGGAGCATTGGTGGAAAACCAAGTTCTTTTAACAGGAGCATCACTTCGAAGAAGACTAGGGAGGTTAACATCTGGAGAAGTTGTGGATCAGGTGACCCTTTTGAGAGTTTTAGGTTTACTTCTTCGATTTCCTTTGAGTCGCCTGTGAGCGTGAATTTCCCTTTAATTTTAACTGAGAAAACAGCGGGTACGCTTTCAACGCTAACGACGAACTCGGCTGATAGCTGTTTTTCACTTAACGATATATTAAGCGGAAAATTAACTTGCATGTTTACGTTTAACGGCGTCGGGGGAGGCTCTGCGAATTTTTCAGCCTGTAGATAGGTGAACGCTATAGTTGTCTGCACGAATACCTTTAATTATAATTCAACACTTAAATATTGTGCCGAAGGCTATTATTAGCGGTAATGCTGGTGAAAGAAAGCTTCTCCTTGGAAACGAGGCAATAGCTCGTGGAGCTCTGGAGGCAGGAATATCTGCTGCCGCCGCTTATCCGGGAACCCCCTCAACGGAGATCATAGAGTCACTTGTCGATGTTGCAGGAGAGTATGGAATTTATGTTGAATGGAGTACGAACGAGAAAGTAGCCCTCGAACTTGGAATCGGTGTGTCGATGATGGGGCTTAGGTCCCTGGTAGCGATGAAGCATGTGGGACTTAACGTGGCCTCCGATCCATTGATGAGCCTTGGCTATACCGGGGTTATTGGTGGGCTGGTCATCGTCACCGCGGATGACCCGAATGCTCACAGCAGCCAGAACGAGCAGGATAATCGACTTTACGGAATTCATGCAAACATACCAGTTTTTGAGCCCTCTACTGTACAGGAAGCTAAAGACTTGACTAAAGCCCTCTTTGAAGTCTCGGAAAAATTCCAGTTAAGTGTCATTCTAAGAACAACCACTCGCCTCTCACACAGCAGGTCACCTGTAGTTTTCGGTGAAGTTACCCGTCCTTCACGCGACGCCTCTTTTCACAAGAACCCTGAGAGATGGGCCCTCCTACCCCCCTACAATCTAGTAAAACACCGCGAAGTTTTAGAGAGACTCAAGAAACTGGAAGAGTACCTCTCTGAGTTCAGGTTTAACTCCGTGGTTAAGGGCGAGGACAACGTTGCAGTAGTCACTTCCGGGATCACATACAACTACGTCCTAGAGGCTGTCGAGGAGTTGGGAGTAAAGCCAACAATATATAAGCTTTCCTCGGTGTTTCCGCTTCCGAGAAAAATTGCTCTTGAAATCTTGAATTATGAGAAAGTCATTGTAGTGGAGGAACTAGAGCCTGTGATCGAGTGGCAGCTTAAGATCATCGGCTATGAGGAAAAAACTGGAGCCGAAATATATGGTAAAACTGTGTTCCCGAGGGTGGGCGAGCTGAACAAGGAGCTCGCCAAAGCCGGGATCGCCGCTGTAACGGGTATAGAATATAAGCCTCCGGAGGCAGCTCTAAGCCCTCCGGGACTCCCGCGGAGACCGCCTGTACTTTGCCCTGGTTGTGGACATAGATCGACATACTATGCTGTAAAGCTGGCTGCACAGAGGGCGAGGGTCAAGCCCATATATGCTAACGACATAGGGTGCTATACTCTTGGTTTCTATCCGCCATACGAGATGGCTGACTTCACGTGGAGTATGGGCTCCTCTATTGGTATAGGACTGGGCATAGCACGTTTTAGCAAAGAACCTGTGATTGCGTTTATTGGAGACTCCACCTTCTATCATGCAGGTATACCAGCCCTGATAAACGCCGTGTATAACAAAACACCTCTCCTCGTAATTGTTATGGATAATAGTATTACTGCCATGACTGGACATCAGCCTCACCCCGGTTCCGGGGTAGGGCCCAGTGGTGAGTCAAGGCCACAGATAAAAATAGAGGACGTGGCCAGAGCGGTAGGCGTCAAATTCGTGGAGGTGGTGGACGCCTATGATGTAACGATTGTGCGAGACACTGTACAGCGAGCACTGCGATACATTAAGGAAACAGGAGAGGTGGCGGTCATAGTATCCCGTCGTCCATGCGCATTGCTTGATGTTAGAAATAGGCGTCGTAGGGGTGAGGAAATTAGACCATATATAATCGATGAGGCAAAATGCATCAACTGTGGTATCTGTGTGGATAAGTTTGCCTGTCCCGCCATAGTTAGAGAGAATAGCGGAAAGCCGAGAATTCTTGCCGAGCTTTGCGTAGGGTGCGGCGTATGCGCCTCTATATGTCCTGCGAAAGCTATCCGACCGGCGATGGGGTGATCTCTATGGCGCGTAAAAGTATAGTTGTAGCTGGAGTTGGGGGACAGGGACTTATAACCATTGGAGGTGTGCTGGGTGAAGCTTTAAGCGAGAAGGGCTTCAATGTGAGCGTAGGCGAGGTACATGGTTTGTCGCAGAGGGGTGGCTCTGTTGTAGTCTTCCTGAAGTATGGTGATGGATCAGTGTCTCCCATCGTGACTACGGGTGAAGCCGACTTAATTATCGGCTTGGAGCTAATAGAGGCGGCGAGGCGTCTCCAACTGGCTCGCAAAGGAGGCTTCGTTATTGTGAATGATTTTCTACTGCCTCCACCTGCCGCCGGAAAAGTGCCGAGCCGCGAAGAGCTGCTGAAAAGCATTAGAGGCTCAGGATTAAATGATTTTGTAATCGATGCAAATGGACTGGCTTTAAAGGCTGGGTCGGAGATAGCTGTGAACATGGTTATGATTGGGGCCAGCCTTGCCACGCGTGTAATCGACGTCAGTGTAGAAGATATCGAGCGTATTTTGACTAGGCGGTTTAAAGGAGAGTTACTGAGAATAAATCTGGAGGCGTTAAAACTGGGCTACGAGGAGGTTGAAAAGAAGAGGTATAGCTCTCAGGTAAAATAGTGGTTCTCTTTTCATAAGTTCCATTCCTAGCTTCCGGAGCAAGCTTGTCTGAACATCCATGTCCCCATACTTGGAGACGAGCTCTTCCCCATTTATCCTCTTTAGAACCAGGAATAGTTCGTTTAACTCTTTATCGTTCATCCCGTCAAGAAGCCTACGCAGCAATAGCTGGCGCTTGATCTCCCGTCCTAAGAGTCTCCTGATGCTATAGTCGTAGTGGGCCTGCGAGTTCTTCGCGAGGGCCTCGGCCAAGTAAAGAGAGGCATAGGAGTGATACACGAGTCCTCCCCCTGTCGTCGGTTTTGTTTGACCTGCCGAGTCCCCAACATAGTAAACTGTGCCGCTCACCTGATCCGCCAGCCCACCGGTATAGACGGCTCCACCAAGCACCCTCAACCTAGAAGTGGGTTTTATAATACCATTTGTGATCTTCTCGAGACGATTAGCGAGAGTCTTTAACCTTAGAAGAACATTTCCTTTAGAGGCTAACCCTATTCGAACCCGATTGTCGTCGAGAGGAACAGCCCAGGCAAAAAATCCTTTAGAAAACTGATCGCCTAGAAAAACGTGTACATATTTATACTCCTCGAGTCGCGCACTCATATCAAACTGCAACGCAGGTATTACGTGTTTTCTGGCTTCGGGTCTTCTAGAGGTTAGACTTTGAAGCCCCCTTGCATCAACGATAAAGGAGGGTTTGAGGGTCGTGTCCCTAAAGTAGACTTTTCCATTCGCGAGACTAGCCTTTACACCCAATACAAATTTTACCCTGTCAGCAACCAATTTATAGAGCATGTACTCGTACAAAGGTCTGTTGATCACAACCGCTACGGGCTCCGTCCTCGCAACAAGCAATCGAATCCCGGAAGGAGAATAGATGTATGCTCCATGTATGTAGTTTACGGCTAGATTTTGCAGAGGCACCCGTAGCGCATTCTTTACGCCGTTTAAACTAATAAGCCCTGTGCAGTGTTCCGGATAACCTATCCTAGCGTGCTCTTCAATTACCAATATATCGAGATTCGTTCTCTCTAAGATATTTCTGGCTGCTTGCAGACCCGCAGAACCTGCTCCTAGAACTATCACTTCGGGTTTCATGTGGGATGCCGATCAATAGGGATTTTCTCTCATGAGGATTTTTAGTTCGCGTGCTAGTTGTTTAGCCATGTCTATAATCATTTTTCCCTGCCTCTCCGAGGAAAACCCTAGCCTCTTAATTATGACTTCGCCCTCGGAGTCGATCTTTAAAGCCATGACCCTGAGAAGCTCTAATGGGGATTTACCATTATAAGTCTTCTTTAGTGCCTCAAGCTCCGAGAGTACCTCAGATCCTCTCCTGAGTACAAAGCCGTTCAGAAGGATCCAGCTATTCGCAAAAGTCGAAAAAACCTTCCTGGCCTCTGACACACCTATATCAGAAAGTTTCAGCATGGAAACATATCTCCCGCCCCTAAAGTCCTTGCCCTCCTCGACTAAATCTTTCGCCCTGAGCCTTAAAATTGCGTCCTCTATCTCTTGTGAGAAAGGAAGGAATACTGAGGGAGAAGCCTTTACAGAAACATATGGATATAGGAAGAAGCATAAGTGAAGGGTCTCCTCGCCATAGAAGGGCGTCCTCCCATCCAAATATAGGAATAGGAGAAGGAAATCATCGAGCACTGGTTCGTATATGGGGGCTAACTCCAACTTTTCCGCGATCTCAAAGTGCCAGTCCAACGTCAATAATGTCATCACCACCAACACTAGCCTCCAAAGATAAAATCCTTATCGCTTGTAACAGTGCTCCCATCAAAGCTATGGAAGATTCCTGGCCCCGAGGAGGCCCTCAAGCATGCTCCTGTCCTTTTCGAGTCCCCTGAGCGTCGCTTCCATGCTGTCGAGTGCCTTCCTTTAGTCTAACAGGATGCCCACGTAGGGCCTCACCGAGAAGAAAGATGACACCAGGAGCAAGACACAGCCCTCAAGAGGGGTAGCCGGGAGCCATCACCCGGTGACGCAGGGCGGCAGGCTACACCTCTATTATGTCTGAGGGCTCCCTTTTTAAACTTTTAACAATCTTCCTAACGACGACAACAACAATAATTATCAATACGAGTAATGCCGCCAACTCAAGGTATTGAGTGGTTATAATGTACCCGTTTACTACGGCAATAATATCTAACGTTATACTCTTGAACGAGTCTGAAACTAACGTCACATTGTAGGCTCTGTCTCCTACACGCACAGTATACTGACCCTGCGGCAGGAATCCTGCATCCACGCGGCCATAAATGTCTGTGCTCAAGGTTTTCCTTATCCCAGAACCATATATTACTACGGGCATGCCTGCAATGGGTTGATTAAGCGCGCCTAGCAATTGTATTCTAAGCTGATAGATTGGAAGAGAGAATACGAAAACATTCTGAGCCTCTGTGACTTCCAGTTCACCTTCGTAGACTTTGTCCTGGGCTATATAAACAGTGAAAGTATACTTTCCCGGGATAACCCCCTCAATCTTTGCCTTACCACTGCTCGAGGAAGAGTTATAGGAAAGGGCATTCCCCTCAAGCATTATCGTGTAGTTTGTGAGAAGGCTTTCAGTACCTTCTCTCAAGAGAGTGATTTGAACGGTTGTAGTATTGGTAATTATTGGAAGGTACGAGTCTCCCTGCACCTGGATCTTTGTGCGAGCAATGACGTTACCGGCCAAATAAATGAGTATCACATATTCTCCAGGCGGTAAGGGGCAGACTTCAGCATCTCCATTTCGTGTGAGGCCAGAGGCCACAATCTTACCTTGTGAGTAGATGGTATAGTACGCGTTGCGAACCTTTCCCCCACTTCTATCGAGGAGTGTAAAGGTTAAGGTATAGATTGGCGGCGTCAGAGTAAACCTTGGAGGAGGAGTAGTTACAATCACGTCTACAAGCGACAAGCCGCTCGAAAAGAACCTGAATAGAAGCGTTGTATTATCTCCATTCACCAGAACTGAACTATCACTTGTACCCAAAGACTTTTCAGAGGAAAACACGCGGAAACTCACACCTGTCAACCCACAGAGAGAAGCCGGTTGAGCAACATTGAATGACACAGGATACACCAAGGCATCAAGAGATATGGAAGTAGCGTTGAACCTTGTCATTAATAACTTAGGAGGCCCCCCTACAATCAGGTTAGCTGGAAATCTGCTAAGGTTTGTATGGGTAGGAGCATTGACGAAGATGAAAACTTCCGGGTAAGGGGGTAACTGCACTCTAACGCCAAATCTGGCCTCTATGCCATAGAGGTAGGAATACGTAGCCTTGAGAAAATCTCCACGCAGGGATACATTTTCAAAAGGAACTATTGCTTCGACTACTTGAAGACTCTCTCCGAGAAGAGTAATACTTGTCTGGTTAAGAACCCAAAAAGGCTTATTCACCACGTTCTCGAACTCGCCGCCGCGAAGCAGGAGTACTAACCTTATTCCTAAAGTTTTGAAGCCTGGGATTGGAGGAGAAGAGATGTTAAGAGGCGAGGTCGTTGAGCCACCTGGGAGTGCAAAGAAAGCTAGAATAGGTTGTCGAGGCGGTACATCAGAGAATGTGACTTCTACCTTGTGGGGAGTCCCATCAAGCATCAGGATTGCTGTATTCCAGAGAACCCCGGTTCCTCTTATCGGCTTGTAGTCCACCCCATCCACAAGTACTGTGGTGGGCTGTTTCCCTGATGCCGCATCGGTTCTGATAATTAGTATTTTTGAAGATGTCGTTATCGAAAGAGTCGTCCCAGGGATCATGAGGTAAGAGCTTTTCCATGAAACGCCATCGTACTCAAGAACCTCCGCGTAGTTAACGTATACTGTTGGCACAGCCTCCAGCATGGGAGGCAAAGCCAGGAATATTAAAAGTACCGCTAGCGCAGCACGCATATATGACCATGCAACAACCTCAGATCCAGGATTTGAAAGTGTTGCTGATAATCTCATAAAAACAGCCTATGGAACCATGGCAACGGGAGGTAAAAGTTTTGTCAAATGGCTCGGGATAAGCATTTATATATTTATGTTAAGGTAGCTGGATAACGTGCACTGGACGGAGAACGTAGCTAGGCAATTACTCTCCACTACAAGTAAAGAAGACGTGATTGTAGGGAACGGCGGTTTGTCTGTTTCGGGGCTCCAACACGTTGGAAGGCTGAGAGGAGAGATAACAATTGTAGACACAGTTTTAAGAATAACCCGTAAGCTAAGCGGGAAAGAGACCAGGCATCTGCTCACCTTGTACACTGTGGACTCATGGAAGGGTAAGGAGGGGCAGCTTAAGCAGTTCAAGGACGTCAACGAGGCGCGCTCGTATACGGGATGGCCCTTGTATCGTGTCCCCGACCCGCATGGATGCCATGATAACTGGGTAGATCACTATTGGGAGGAATTTGGCTCTTATCTTAACCGGTTTGCAGAGGATGTTAAAGTCGTGACGACAAAGGAACTTTACGAAAATAACGATAGAATGAAGGAATTCGTACTTCTCTCACTGACCACACATCGTGAAAAAGTTATCGAGACAATTAACAAGTACAGGGGTGAGAAAAAGCTAGGTAAAGACTCGTTCCCCTTCCAGCCGATTTGCGATAAGTGCGGCAGAATCGATACCACGGAGGTCGTTGAGGTCGACCCAGCTAACTATCGTGCTAGATACGTGTGTAAACATTGTGGTAATGAGGGCTGGCAAAGTCTTACAAAGGGTAAACTGAACTGGAGGGTCGAGTGGGTTGGCGTATGGTATTCTTTGAAGGTCATGTTCGAGCCCTACGGTAAAGATCATGCCACCCCAGGGGGGTCGAGAGACAGCTGTAACGATCTTGCGAGGAATGTTTACGGGTTCGAACCACCTTTGGGACTTGCATATGAGTGGGTTGGATACAGGACCAAGGGAAGAGACGTGGGTGATATGGGTTCAAGTGACTTCATAGGCTTCTCTCCTAAAGCATGGATAGAGGTTGCGGAACCCGAGATCCTCAGGTTTATATATCTTATCTCGCCTCCGATGAGACGAGTAGTGCTAAGCCTGGAAGAAGTGCCGAGCTATTATGACAACTTTGACAAGGCAGAAAGGGTATTCTTTGGTCTAGAAGAGGGCGAGGAGGATGTTGCTGAAAGCTACAGGTTGTCGCTCTTACACTCTCCGCCCAAGGAGCCCCCGTTCCAGCTTAGATATTTAACCGCGATGATCTTGGCACAGGTACTCCCCAGCGGAGGAAGAGATATCGGGGAAGTTCTACAGAGGTTACGCGAGACAAAGCAGCTCAATCGAGATCTGCATCCATGGGAACTCGAAAGAATAAAGACCCGCATATCCTTAGCAAGGAGATGGTTGGAGCTATATGCACCTGAGTACTACCGCATATCCATAGTTCCAGAGCCCCCAACTAAGGAGATTACCCAGATTCTAGACGCATCCACTGCAGGTCTGCTTAGAGAACTAGCGTCATTGTTAGAGTCTCTCGACTCTTGGAACGAGGACTCAATAAAGAATGTTATGATGGGCTTGAAGAAGGACAAGGAATTAGAGAAAAAACTTTTCACCACGCTTTACCTGGTCTTCTTCGGCAGACCCAGCGGGCCTAGGATCGCCCCATATCTCGCTATGCTTAATAAAGACTTCGTAGTCACAAGACTAAGACAAGCATCATCTCTCATAAGGTGATGAAAACGTCGTGGTCAGACTACATGGGAGAGAAAGTTAAGCCAAGCACGCTCCTCATCATTGTAACTCTTATTCCGCTGTTTCTAAACGTGGCAATCTTTATTATAACCGATGGCTTCAACGTCAATCCTACAACACCACCCTTCCTCTACATGTTTGGAACCCTAGCTATGGCTGTTATAGCTGTCCTGGCATCCATTATAGGCTTCACGATGGCTCGGGACGAGGAACCGGAATGGGGGTCGAAAATCCCCTTTAAGGTTATTGAGGCGATGAACGTTTTCTCAATTTTATTATCGATAGTATTCGCATTACTCGTCGTCCTTATATACTTCCTGAAAGGAATATAGAGATTTACTTACCGCAAAGCTCTCTGAGACGCTGTATCTCTTCTTCCCGTTTTTTAAGCTCCTCACGAAGGCTGACGTTTTCTCTCTCCATTTGTTGAACCATATTCTCGAGCTCGGCAAGCCTCTTCAGCTTGTCCTGCAAAGCCTTCTCACGTGAATCGAGTTCAAGCTGCCTTGCCTCGAGACGCTCCCTGAGCTCTATGAGCGCGCTTTCCTTCGAGGCCACCATGCGCTGGTACCCGACTAGCTCTCTTTCCTTCTCGAGTAGACGCTTCTCCCACTCTACCAAGCGCTCATTCTCCTTTATAAGCTTGTCACGGTAGGGCTCTAACTCCTCTCTAATACGCTTCTCTCTTAAAGCTATCTCATCGTTTAGCTTTTTGAGCTCAGCCTCTTTCTGAGCCACTTGTCGAGAAAGCTCCTCGTAGTGGCTGATAAGAGCGCTCACCCGTCTCTCCTTTTCTGAGAGGTCTCGCTCAAGCCTGGCAAGCTCCTCCATTTTCTCGGAGTATGTCTTTTCTCTTCTCATGAGATCTTCTTCCCATGACTTGAGCTTCTTTTGGAGCTCAGCTAACTCTATGCGTAGCTTTCTAAGCTCGTCGCTTTCAGCTGCAACCTTGTTAGCAAAAAGTTTAATCTCGTTTTCTTTTCTCTCAAGCTCTATCTGCTTAGTGTTGAGCTCAGTTTCCTTTTGTTTTAGAAACTCTATGTATTTGACGAGATCCCCTACTTCGGGGATCCTCGAGACAGCCTTGTTAAGCTGCTCGAAGAGCGGTGTTAAAGCCTGCTCTCGCTGTAGTAGTATCTTCTCTTTCTCCTCGAGGCGAATCCGCATCTCCTCTAATTCCTTCACCTGTTTCGATAAGCTTTCAGCTTTAGCTGAAAGCTGGGAGTATTCTTCGACTAGCTTTGTATACTTTTGAGTCTCCTCCATGAGAGACTTTACAAGATTCTCTGAGTTCGCAAAGGTTGTGCTGAGACCCTCAAGCAACTTGGCAATATTATCTAGAGATTCACGAAGCAGACCGTGAGTCTCAGAAATGCTTTCCAGTTCTGATATCACCTTCTTTAACTCTTCAAGCTTGCCTGCAGCAGCT
>NZ_JBMFLX010000028.1:0-18305 GCF_049970975.1 Infirmifilum sp.
ACGGCTTGGGAAACCATTCGACGCAGTGCCCGGGAAGACCTGCCGCCTTTTCCCGGTCAAGTAGATCAAATTTACCCGGGGCACATGTTATCCCTGTTAACCCCATTGTTTTTAGTCACTAAGCGGGTTTCATAGCAAGGGAAAATAGTGGATTTCACACCTCGGTCGATTTTTGAGAATGCGAGGAAAGAGAGAAGGAAAAAACTCTTGGAAGACGAGTCCCTTCTCTTATGCTCCTTCTATGGTCTCCCAGTACCTAAGTTCGGAGTTGCGCAGAGCAGTTCTGAGGCGGCCGAGATAGCCAAGAAGATAGGCTTCCCCGTTGTCTTGAAAGTGATCAGTCCAGACATCCTGCATAAATCTGATGTTGGTGGTGTTGTCCTTGACGTGAGGTCCCCTGAAGAAGCCCAGGAGCATTTTAGAGCTATAATGAGAAGCGTTAAGTTGAGAAGCCCTCAGGCGAGGGTTCGAGGGGTACTAGTGCAAGAGATGTTGCCAAAAGGGCTAGAGGTTATCGTTGGTGCTACACGTGATCCTTCATTCGGCCCCGTAGTTATGTTCGGGATTGGGGGAGTCTTCGTCGAGGTATTAAAGGATGTTAGTTTTCGTGTTGCGCCTTTAACGACCGTTGACGCTGAGGAGATGATCAAGGATGTTAAAGGCTATAAACTCTTCACGGGTTACAGAGGCGAAGGACCAAGGGATGAAATTGCTGTAATCGATATACTCTTAAAATTCTCAAAGATGATTACTGAGCTGGAGGATGTCTCTGAGGCCGATTTAAACCCGGTCATCGTGTACGAGGAGGGCCAAGGAGCGAAGGTGGCTGACGCCAGGTTCCTTTTGAGGTGATGGGTTTGAGCGGAGAGCTTTACAGGCTCTTCTATCCGAGATCAATAGCTGTCGTAGGTGCTTCCAGGGATCCAAATAAGATAGGGCATATTCTTTTAAGGAATATTGTATCAGGAGGCTTTAAAGGCAAGGTCTATCCTGTGAACCCCTCGACAGACACAATTCTAGGCCTTGAGGCTTTCCCATCAGTCTCGAGTATAAACTCCGAGATAGATGTTGTCATAGTAGCTGTGCCAGCTGAGAAAACAATAGAAGTTGCCGAGGACGCCGGTAAGGCTGGAGCAGAGTTTCTAGTCGTCATAAGCTCGGGCTTTCGGGAGGTGGGCAGGATTGATCTCGAGAAGAAGCTAGTCGAGGTGGCTAGAAAGCATGGGATGAGGGTTCTAGGACCCAACATCTTTGGATATTTATATGCCCCCTCCGGACTAAACGCTACCTTTGGTCCACGTGAAATAAAACCTGGGAGGATTGCATTCATAACGCAAAGCGGTGCCCTTGGAATAGCCTTGATGGGTTACTCGACTGTAGAGGAGATAGGGGTCTCAAGCGTTGTAAGCGTTGGGAACAAAGCCGACATTGATGACGCCGATCTCTTAGAATTCTTCGGGGATGATCCTAACACGAGCACGATAATACTTTACATTGAGGGCGTGGAGGATGGCAAAAAGTTCCTTGATATTGCCAGCACCGTATCTGTGAGGAAGCCGATAATAGCTATAAAGGCTGGTAGGACTGATGTCGGTGCAAAAGCTGCTGCAAGCCACACGGGTTCACTTTCCGGAGGGCCAGCTCTATGGGAGGGCGTCCTCAAACAAGCTGGGATTCTTCAGGTGAAAGATGTTGAGACAGCTTTTGACTACGCCAGGCTCTTCGAGACATATTCCGTCGCAGCGGGACCAAGTATACTTGTCATAACAAATGGTGGAGGAGCAGGCGTGCAGGCAACGGATACCTTGGCTGAAAATGGAGTACTGTTGAGCGAGCCTCCCGAGGAGTATGTAAATTATTTGAGAACTTTCCTGCCCCCCTACGCATCCACCAGAAACCCTGTTGACATAACAGGGGGAGCCCCGGATGAGCACTACTATCTAGCACTTAGAAAGGCCTTGGAGATACCCGGGATACACGCCGTACTCGTACTCTACTGTCAGACGATGACCACCAGCCCACTCAAGACCGGGGAGGCTATTGTCAGGGCGGTAGAGGAGTCAGGTTCAAACAAGCCCATAGTTGCAGGCTTCATAGGTGGATCCGAGGCTCGCAAAGCCATTGACTACCTTATACAACGCCATATACCAGCTTATCCGACTCCCGAGAGAGCAGCTCAGGCCTTGGCAGCACTCTACAGGTATGCGAGGCTTAGAGAAGCTGTGAAGAGGAGGCTAGATCTTCTAAGGCTTAGTGGTGAAATTCACAGTAAGATTCCAGGCGAATTAAGGAGAGAAATTCTTAAAAAATAACTTTTCCCTTTATTCTTAAAGAAGGGCCATTACTGATGCCATCGTAAAGGCCACGGTTAGCGATCTGAACAAGGAGGTTGTAAGCGTGCTCCTATACTCCTCGTAGAGGTACGGGGCTACCAGGGCGTGGAAAAGCTCTACACTCGAAAAGGCATAGTAGAGCCCGTAAGAGTTCATCGGCATGAAGGCTTTCACAATATCCATGTTTTGTGGCGCTATCAGGTTGAGGGCCATGTAACCCCTTAGTAAGCCTTCTATCTGCAGGGGGTTTGCGGAAAGTGAAACCCATATGGCCAACGGGAGAATCCTTGAAAGGTACTGTATAATCGCTGCTACTGCGACTCTAACGGGCCACATCTTTGAAGGCACATTATCCTGAATAATCCCTCTAAGCACCGTCTCATCTATAAAAACGGGTGGAAGTAGTAGGAGGGTAAGGTAAAACATGAGAATGAATCTAACAGGCGTCATAGAATAATTGGCCACAAGCCCCGTGAGGGTAGCGTTGTAGAGGATGTACATGAAGAGCCATATTAAACCGACGGTTATTAGTCCGGCTTTAAGGTTTCTCTTAACACTAGATCTAATTTCCCCTATGAAACTCTTTCTTAGGATGGCATAAACGACCACCAACGGGAGTAGGAGGAGCGCGAGAAGGGCGAAATAATAGATGGTGTACTGTGCACCTGAGAACATCGCAAACGTGTAGATCCTCCAGCCGAGATCCACGAGTATCGGGATGGTAAAGAATGAGGCTATCATGTAATACGCTGTGACTACGACCAGTAGGACTGCTGACTTGATAAGACCGAGCCCCTGGGGCCTCTCAGGGATCTTAGAGACTCCAATTTTCCTGAGATACTTGCCGGTGAGGTAAACAAGTGCAAGGATAGCTATAATTGCTAGGAGGCTTGCCGAGGCCGAGGTAGAGGCTAGAAACGTGGGATCTATGTAAGATGAGGGCTTTCCCATCCCAAAACATGTTAAGACCCATGATGTTGTTTCTTCGACTGTTTGCTTTGCAAAAATTATAGTGTAGTGGTCGGCATTTGGAACTATAACGAGTTTTCTGGCTGTGCCCTTGCTAGGTGAGCCGAAGACTTCGAAGGGCTTACCCTGTGTCTGGGTGGCGTAGTTGAAGAGCAGCTGCGCCGACGAGGGTGGTGTTATGATGTCTTTTTCCCCGACAATGATTAGTAGGTTTGAAGGCCTTGTCGTGTTAACTCCGGCTATCTCCCATGAGAAATACGGGCCTATCATCACGACGGGGTTCACTGAGCTTACTAGTAGTCCCAGCCTTAGAGCTGCGCGAGAACCCATCGAGTACCCTACGACGCCTATACGGTTAGCGTCAACATCATCTCTCATAGATAGGTACTTCAAGGAGGCTATGAGGTCGTTGGATATATTCGGGGCTGTCAACGGATCCCCGATGTAGCTTACACCGCCTTCACTTCCGTCATGGCCCCTATAGTTCAAAGCTAGGACTAGAACACCGTTACGCGCGAGTTCGGTGGATATAGCGTTCATCGTATCTGAGGAACCTCCTAGGCCGTGGACGACAATCACGGCAGGCAGTCTCCCATTGAACTTTACGGGCTTGTAGATTACGGCTCGCAGCTTAGCCCCGTCCAGACCAGGGATATATATTTCCTGTGTGTTCACGCCTTGCAATAACAGGGTCTTGGCAGAGGCAGAGGTCATAACTGCAAGGAGGAATATTACTAGTATGAGGCCGATGGCGATTAAACTTCCTTTATCAAGTTTTTTATTTTCTGCCTTCACAATTTCTCAAGGGACTCGTGTGGAACTTATAAATGGAGGGATATAAGTTAACCCACTCTTATTTATATACTTCTGTTCTAAGCTATAACGTATGAAGAGAAAAATAAGGAGCGCCTTATCAGGCTTATTAATTTCGCTCTTCTTCTTGCTTTCTACATCCTCCCACTATGCTAGAGCTTCTTCCAGTGACATCTACCATCCATACGGGTACTTCATCCACCCCTACCCAAATATAGTCTTAAAACCAGGGGACATTATAGTAGGGCATTATCCAGGCCAGGAGTACACTGTTGTAGGTTACTGGTCGCACGCAGGAATCCTATACAAGTACGATCCAACCATAGGGGACTGGCTTGTAGTGGAAGCTCTATACGAGGGAGTAACCGTTAACACTTTGAGAGAGTTCATGTCACGCTATAGCGCTGTGATAATACTCAGAGTCTACGGCGTATCCGACACCCAGGCAGCTAACGCCGCTAGATGGGCTTACTCGAAGCTCGGGTATCCCTATGACTACAACGGGTATTATAAGCAGGTTTATGGTCCTTCATATTATTGCTCCGAGCTCGTCTGGGCCGCATACATGGCTACGACAGGCGTCGATATTGATGCTTACTACTGGTTACCACAAAATTGGTATGGGGTCTTGCCGGGAGAAATTGTAGCCGACTCAGACACATATGCTGTGTGGTATAGTAACCTTGAGGGATAAAAAAGACGTTTTTTCCGGTTTTTTAGGTTACAGTGTTAACCATCCTGCTTTTAGGCAGCTGTTGAATTTACCTATTGGGTGGAAAAAACGGGGATTATAGGACAAGTAGGGGTTGTGGGTGCGTATAGCACCAAGTACGAGTCTAGGACATCTAAGGATACTTCCGAGCTCATAAGAGAGGTTGCTGTCAATGTCTTCAATACAGTGGATAAGGGGATCTCGCCAGGAGAAGTGGATCTGATAATAACTTCAAATTACAGCGACAGCTTTGGGATCCTTTTACACAGTGCCCCCCTAGTGGCTGACATCATTGGGAACCGCTCTGCCGTTGGCTTCAGGGCTGAGAACGCTTGTGCCAGCGGAACCACAGCTGTTTACCTGGCCTGGCAACTTCTTAGTACAGGAAAGTTCAGGAATGCTCTCATAGTCGGGTTCGAGAAGATGAGCTCTCAGGGCTCTTCCGCAAAGGCTAACGAGTTGCTCATGCGTACAGGCAGCCCCGACGAGTACAGGACAGGTGCGCCTTTCCTGAGCCTATATGCACTGATAGCCCGCGAGTACATGAGAAAATATGGCGCCACTGAGGAGGATCTTGCATTGGTCGCGGTGAAGAATCATGAAAACGCCACCCGTAACCCCCTCGCACAGTTCCAGAAGAAAATAACGGTCGATGACGTTTTACGCTCCCCCTACATCTCAACCCCGTTGAAATTACTCGACGCCTCCCCCCTCTCGGACGGGGCGGTCGCCCTCTTACTAAGTTCTGACCCTAAGAAGTACACGGATTCCCCTGTGTATATTAAAGGAATAAGCTTAAAGCATGACTACCCAGGCGTGTACCAGCGTGAGGACATGTCTTCCTTTAAGGCTGTTCGAGAAGCCTCAGAGGAGGCCTACAGGATGAGTGGTCTAGGTCCAGAGAAAATCGATCTCTTTGAGGTTCACGACGCCTTCACAATCAGCGAGATTATTCTCTACGAGATGCTTGGATTAGCTGAAAAGGGAAAGGGATACAAATTGCTCCGAGAGGGCGTGACAAGTTTTGCAGGCCACAAACCTGTAAACGCGAGTGGAGGTTTGAAGGCTAAGGGCCACCCTATAGGAGCAACGGGTGTGGGTATGGTGGCAGAGGTCTACTGGCAGTTAAGGGGAGAAGCTGGTGCTCGCCAGGTGAGCGGGGCGGAAGCGGGTCTAGTCGAGAATCATGGGGGCACAGGGGGGACATCAGTCGTGATTGTCTTGACGAGGTGAAAGCGTATGGGGTGGAGGATTAGAGTATTTACGGAGCTCTTGACGCCAGTAGAGCCGTTCAAGTCCACATATATTCTAGCAATAGTTGAAAACGAACAAGGAGAGAGGAAGATTGCGAGAATTCCATCCAAATACTTCGGCTTGGTCTCAGAGGGAGTCGAGGGAGACATCACCGAGGAGTGGACCGTTTTTGGCAAAGTAACGGTCTTCATACCGCGCCTCAACGGCTATCCTAGGAGAGTAGTCCTAGTTACGGGTGGGAGTAGGGGGATAGGAGCCTCCATCTCGCTAGAGTTCGCAAAGCATGGCTTCAACGTCGTGATTGCAGACATCATGCGTGACGAGGAAGCCGAGAAGACCCTTGAGGCCATACGTGGTCTAGGAGTAGAAGCCTACTACGTCGAGATGGATGTTAGTAAATGGGAAAGTGTGAGTAAAGGAATCGGAGAAGCAGTGAAACTCGCAGGTAGAATAGACGTACTTGTGAACAATGCCGGGATAACACGGGACACTTATCTCGAGAGGATGTCCGAGGACGACTGGAACAAAGTCTTAGACGTCAACCTTAAGGGGGCCTTCCTTTGCTCTAAGGCAGTATACCCGGTAATGAAAAAGCAGGGTGGAGGCGTGATCATAAACATTTCATCCATAATAGGCATCCTTGGTAATCCTGCACAGGCAAACTACTCGGCCTCAAAAGCGGGCCTTATAGGCTTGACAAAGACGCTTGCCAAGGAACTGGCTCCATATGGAATTAGAGTTGTCGCGATAGCACCGGGTTTTGCGAAGACACGGATGGCACTCGCCGTACCCTCGCCCTTGCTGCAAGAATATCTCAGGAGAATACCAATACCTAGACTTGTAGAGCCTGAAGAGATTGCGAAACTTGTCTTCCACGTAGTAGAGAACGAGGCTCTGAATGGAATAGTCATTCCTATAGATCTAGGGACGACTATATCATCACCGATAGCATAAAAACCAGAAAATTAGGAGTAGTTTTTCTCCCAGTCTTTTTTCACAGATGTCATGAAGTCTAAAACAGAGCTGAGAACCTTATACTCGGCGCGTCTAAGCGATTTTATGATGCTGACCCTTGAGACCCCCAGGAGGCTTGAAAGCTGCACGCTATCTATCGCCTTGGGCCAGGAATAATAACCCTTGGATAACGCTAGTTTTAACAGGCTTAGTTGCCTGGGAGTCAGCCTGTTTAGCTCAGAAATCATGTTAAGAATTGGCAGGTAATTCGCAGAGACCGTCACAAAGTCCTCCTCGTTTATCTCGTTGAGATAATATCTTCTAACATGATCTCTTTCCTTGATTCTTGAAAGAAAGTCATAGAACTGCTTCTTGGATATGAAACCCAGCGTCCACCTTTCTACTCCATTCCGGGCTATCCATGGAGAAACAAACATGGTCCCGAAGGTTACGCTTGTCTCCATCGTGTGAGTCTTTGAAATATACATGTGTACCCTCCACATGTCGCGAGACTTTCCTAGAACCTTGTAACTCTTGATTTCAGGAAGCTTAGAAAAAGTCTCGAGCGCGTGATGCAGCTTAGTATCGTCTTCGCTTTTAATCGTTAGGAATACCTGTTCGACACCGCGGGGGAGTTCTGAGATGTTAACAGATAATACCGTAGTTGTTAGTCCTTCCCTCTTCTCGGTCAGTTTCACTATTGGACAGTCGTATTGCTCGATGTCGAATACGCCTATATACATCTCGCACCATATGAAATCCCGGCTTCACCAATATTTAAACTTTTTGCATTTTATTTTATAATTTTAGTTTAACGTCGAAATAAAGTTCACTAGAGCTAGGCAAAGAATATATCTAATATTACGTCTTAGGTAATTGTGAAAGACTTGGAAAGAAGAACTCTGAGTTATGGAGACGAAAAGTTCTCACTCCTTTTCCGAGAAGGTGGAGAAAAAGTCTTGGTTTTAATTCATGGAAATCTATCTTCATCTGAAATATGGCATAGACTATTCTCAAAAATACCCCACGATTACACGGTTATAGCTCCTGATCTCTGCGGGTTCGGGTACACTAACTGTAAAGGAATAGATGCAACTAAAGGTTTCACGGTTTTCACTGAGGAAGTCATGACTATCCTTAGAAGTCTTAAAGTTCAACGTGCGACCTTCATGGGACATAGCATGGGTGGTGGTGTGGTTCTCGACATCCTAGCAAGACACCCGGACATGGTTACCCAAGCTGTCCTCATTGATCCTATGCCGCCCTATGGCTGGGGCGGTGTCAAGGGGCTCGAAGGAGAGCCCTGCTACCCGGATTACAGTGGGTCGGGAGCAGGACTCATAAGGGTCTATAACCCGTTCTTCCTCCAGGTTCTAGAAAAGCTGAAAAATAACGTTGCTTTGACGCCAGAGGAGAAACAGCTCCTCGACGCAACAATTAGCCTGTATTTCGCCCCCGGTTATAAGCCATCTGAAGACGTTCAGAAAGATATTTTGGAGATGATAAGGAGAACCAGCCTGGGCGACGAATATTATCCAGGCGACTATATCAACAGCCCCAACTGGCCTTATGTAGCTCCTGGAACTCGAGGTGTACTGAACGCTATGTCCCCGAAATACTTCAACGCTAAATCTGTTCTCACATTAAGCGTCAAGCCTCCTGTGTACTGGATACATGGAAGCGATGACTTAATGGTGTCGGACAACAGTCCAATCGATATAGGTGTTCTCGGTAAAAATGGCTTCATACCCAACTATCCTGGGGAGGAAATCTTCCCGCCCCAACCTATGTTCAGCCAGATAAAGGCCTTCCTAGAGGAATATGCTGAGAGAGGGGGTAGCTTCGAACAAAAGATTATTCAAGGAGCGGGTCATACACCCTTTGTCGAGAAAGAAGAGGAGTTCCTCGAGATACTAATGTCCTTCATAGGGTAGTTTTTCAGGGGACCGGGTTAACGTTGTTAACTAAAAGTGTATATTGGCTGTCTCCTATGTTAACTGTATTACATGAATTTGGAGAGAATATCCTCTTGTGGTACATGGGTTAACGACTGGATCTCCAAGCGAGCCTACCTTACAGGAGGATGGATAGCGATAAAAGACGATGCTCTTGGGCGTCTACGCTCCTTTACCTACTCGGAGCTAGATCAGACAGCTAGAAGGGTAGCAAGCCTGCTTAGGGAGGATTTCAACGTTAGTACAGGAGATAAGGTTGCCATCCTTTCCTGGACTAGGGCTGAATTCGTAGCTGTGCTTTTGGCCTGTTTTAAAATCGGTTGTACACTTGTGCCAGTGAATACACGGTATACCAGTAGAGAGATAAACGAGGTCATAGAGAGGACACACTCGCGGGTTCTACTTTATGAAGGAGAATTCGAGGACCGAGTAAAAGTGCTGGGCATACCGACGATCAGGTATGACTCGGCAAAGGATTTCAGCTACTCTACCAAGCCCCCCTTGAGCAACTCCGTCGAGTGTTGCCTCGAGGATATCGCGCTTATATTACAGACTGGAGGCACTACGGGAAAGCCCAAGTTTGCTATGATAAGCCACCGCATGATACTATGGAATGCGATGAATACGTTGCGGGACCTAGTGGTACCCGGTGACGTTACAATAAACACGCTCCCCCTTTTCCACATAGGAGGCTATACCTATCTTCTTCCTCTCCTTATGTTTGGAGGGACCAGCATCCTCATGCACAGGTGGAGTCCTGAAGCTTTTATAGAGCTCGTGGAATCCGAGAGACCAACATTCCTTTTCCTTGTACCTACACAGTTAAGGATGCTTCTTCAATCACCCAGGTTCAAGGATGCAGATTTTTCTAGTGTGAGATGGATCACGAGTGGAGGAGGAGCGCTCACGCGAGACCTTATTGAAAAGATATTTGAGAAGGGTGTTGTCCAGAAGCAGGGCTTCGGCATGACCGAGATGGGGCCAGGAGTCTTCGCTTTAGACCCGTGGGACGCACAGAGGAAGATGGGGTCCATCGGCAAGCCAAATCTCCTCGTTGAAGCCAGGGTCTTGGGAGGTTCAGGGTCTGAGGGTGAGCTTTACTTGAGAGGTCCCTCGGTTTTCTCAGGCTACCTGGACAACGAGGAAGAGTTGAAGAAGATGGTTAAGGACGGATGGATGGATACGGGCGACATAGCCAGGATAGACGATGAGGGGTATTTTTGGATTGTCGGGAGGGCGAAGAATATTATCAGGAGCGGAGAGGAAAGCGTCTACCCTGAGGAGGTAGAAAAGATTCTGTTAGCCCACCCAAAGATTAAGGATGTCGTCGTCATTGGTGTTCCAGACGAGAAGTGGGGCGAAGTACCTAAAGCCTTAATCGTTCTCAAGGAGGGTGAGAGGATAAGTAAGGAGGAGATAGTAGATTTTCTCAAAGACAAAATTGCCAAGTACAAGATCCCCAAGTACGTCGAGGTTGTCGAGGGCTTCGTGTATACTGAGACTGGAAAAGTCTCCCGTAGCGAATTGAAGAAACTATACGGACAGCCTAGGGATAAGTTAGAGGTGTGAGGGTATGCCTTACTTCACAACTTCTGATGGTGTGCGGCTCCGCTATGAGGTACAAGGCAGCGGGAAGAATGTGATAGCATTTCTCAACGGCATCGCGATGAACATTGACGGGTGGAGGATGCAAGCTGACTTCCTCAAGGGTAAGGGTTTTCTTGTTCTCCTACACGACATGAGGGGGCAGGGTGCGAGCGACAAGCCCCGCGCCGAGTATAGTTTGGAAAGACACGTGTTGGACTTGAAGGAGCTCCTAGACTTCCTCGGCTTCGATGAAGTATCCCTGGTGGGAATATCCTACGGAGGTAAGGTTTCTCTAATGGCTGCATTAAGTATGCCGGATCGAATAAAGAATCTTGTCATACTCAACTCCTCTCATACCGTCGACAGGGCTTTAAAGTTACGTGTTGACAGGTGGATCCTGGCAGCTAGGCTGAAATCAGGGCGTTTTCTATGGCAGGCAATGGTACCAGATATCTTCTCGGACAGGTTCCTGAACGATAACTTCTCCTTCGTTTCCTCGCTCGCACCAGGCTTCGAGCTAATAGACTTTGTCTCTTTCGAGGAAATGGCGAAGGCCTTTACCAGAGTAGACCTACACGGAAAACTTTCAGTTTTAAATACTCAAGCCCTGGTTGTGGCTGGAACCGATGACAAGTTTTTCCCGCCTCGTTATTCAAGGCTAATAGTGGAGGAGTTGCCTATGGGAAAATATTATGAGTTGGATTGCGGCCATGTTTCAATTTGGGAGAAGCCCCGTGAAGTTAATGAATTAATATATAAATTTTTATCAGGTGATAAGAAGTGAGTAGTAAAACACCACTTGAAAAAGTAGAGCACAAATACACCACTAGTAGAGACGGCGTAAAGCTGCATTATGTTGTTGCAGGAGAAGGCAGGCCAATATTCTTTGTGCACGGACTCGGCGAAAGTTTCCTGACCTGGCGGCCTCAAATAACCTTCTTTAAGGATAAAGGCTTCCGCGTAATAGCACTGGATCTGCGTGGACATGGCGAAAGCCAAGTACCTTCTAAAAGGGTCACGATGGAGGGCTTCGCACTTGACGTACAAAGTGTGCTTGAAGCCGAGGGGATCGAGAAGGCCTATATGGTAGGCTACTCAATGGGTGCACTGGTATTGCTGGAGTTCTACAAGGTCTCACAAACCTTCTTCGACAAGCTAGTATTAGAGGCCACCGCGCCGGAATACCCCCCAGCCATGACTGAGATACTAGAGAATATGTCAATGCACGAGATTGCCCAGCAGGTCGCCGAGTTTGCTGTTTCGCCTGTGGCGTCACAAGAGTTGAAGAGGGAGATTTATGAGATTGTCTCAAGGACAGACAAGAGAGTCTACATTCAAAGCGCTGAAACAGCTACTGAGAAAAGCTACAGGAGCATAATCCAATCCCTAAAAGTACCGACACTCTTCATCTCAGGAGAGCTAGACTACATCTCTCCCCCTGAAGTCGTAGAGGAGATGTCCCGTCTCGTTTCCAATTCAAGGAAGGTTGTAATGAGGGGTGTAGGACATATGCCTCACCGTGAAAAGCCTGACGAATACAATAGCATTCTCCTAGAGTTCTTGACAGGTGGCTAGCATGAGCGAGGTGGTTTTGAGAACCGTGGACCTGACAAAAACATTTGGAGGCCTCATAGCAGTAGATAAGGTAAACTTTTCCGTAAAGCACGGCAAAATCCATGCAATCATAGGTCCTAACGGCGCGGGCAAGACCACCCTCTTCAACCTTATAACGGGTGTCTTAAAGCCTTCCAGCGGCAAAGTGTACTTTGAAGACAAAGACATTACTGGGAAGCCGCCCCACTATATAAACTCGCTAGGATTAACGCGTTCTTTTCAAGTATACTCAATATTTCCCAACCTGACAGTCCTCGAAAACATAAGGTTAGCTGTCCAGGGCTCCCGTCCAAAGATAAAATGGGACTTCCTCCACTCGACATACTTCTACAAGGACATAGTATGGGAAGCGATGAGGATAGCCTCACTCACGGGCTTATACGGTAAGACCAACCTTCTCGCAAGGGATCTGACACCCGGCGACAAGAGAAAGCTTGAGATAGCCATGGCTCTAGCCGGCAATCCAAAACTAGTGGCGCTCGACGAGCCTACGGCTGGTGTGTCCCTGGAAGATGTACCAAGCATTGTCAGGCTTATAAAGAGGCTAAGGGATGAGATGGGCAAAACGGTTCTCGTCGTTGAGCACAAGATAGATGTCATCCTCGAGACAGCCGACGTCGTTAGTGTCATGGATCACGGGAGGATAATAGCTGAGGGCTCTCCCCAGGAAATAATGGAAAACAGAGAGGTGCAGAGGATATACCTGGGTGAGTAATACGCCTGAACCTATACTTTCGGTAAAAGAAGTCCACACATACATCAGCGGATTCCACATACTCCAAGGCGTATCTTTCCAAGTGGAGCGCTTATCCGTGACTGCCATTCTAGGTCGAAACGGGGTTGGTAAGACCACGACTCTCAAAACTATAATGGGCTTATACAAGCCCTCAAAGGGCACGGTTGTCTTCAAGGGTGAAAACGTCACAGGGCAGCCTCCTTACTATATTACACGGAAGGGAATAAGCTTTGTCCCATCGGAGAAGAATATCTTCTCTACGCTCACTGTAGATGAAAACCTGAAACTGGCCTATAACGGGCCCAAGGACAAGATAAGCGATAAACTTGAGCTTGTGTACAGCTTATTCCCAGAGCTGAAGAAGTTCTCGGGTCTAAGGGCAGGTATGCTTAGCGGTGGACAGCAGAGAATGCTTGCCCTTGCCTGCGGCATGATCCGAGAACACGACCTTTTAATATTGGATGAGCCCTCGGAAGGGCTAAGCCCGATGTATGTAAAGAACTTTTTTAGAAGACTGAAACTATTCACTGCCGAGAATAAAAAGTCCGTCTTATTGGTGGAACAGAACTTTGCGTTTGCGCGTGAAATCACAGACTATATTTACCTAATGGATAAGGGGGTTGTCGTTACCGGTTTCTCAGCCGGTGAAATAGATCAGAGGCAGGATGTTATCAGGAGAATACTGGGTGTGAGTTTATAGGTGATTGTATGTTGTCCCCGGAGCTCTTGTTGAGTGCTCTTATAGATTCTCTGGTGTATGCCTCTATGATATACATGGCCTCCCTCGGGCTTGTCATCGTGTTCGGCCTCATGGACGTCTTTAACCTCGCTCAAGGAGCATTCTTCGGGCTCGGAGCTTACCTTTTTGTAACACTATACTATGTAACCGGTAATCTCCCGCTAAGCCTGATTGTCACGGCGACCATAGGTTTTATCATAGGGTTCCTGACTGAAAGGCTTCTCATAAGACCCATCTATGGAAACCCGCTAGCACAACTTCTCTTAACAATGGGACTTCTGACACTCCTAGTAACCTTCATGCAGCTTCTATGGCCTTCTGGGCTCGTCTTCCCTGAGACAGGCGATTTCATGCTCTCAGGATATGTGACTCTGTCATCAATAAGCATAAGGGTTTACAAGTTTGTGGTCATTGCTGTCGGCTTCACGCTATTCGCGCTAGTAAACACCATTCTATCCAAAACCATGCTAGGAATCAAACTCCGGAGCGGGACCGAAAACCGTGAACTCGCGGCAATCTTCGGCGTAAATATCTCACGTCTTTTCACGCTGTCTTTCAGCACTGCCGTCGCCCTTGCACTCCTCGGCGGAGCTTTCGTTGCTCCGCTAACACATGCTACGCCGGATCTACCCGTGCATTTCTCGCTTCTAGCATTTGCAATCCCGGTTGTGGGAGGGATGAAAAGCTACTCCGGCGCCTTTTATGCAAGCCTCCTTATAGGATTTATAGATAGGTTCACAGCCTACTTCGTCCCGTGGCTTACCTTCGCGGTGGACCTACTAGTCATGATCATCGTGCTCATAATCAAGCCCGAAGGCTTGTTTGAGAGGTGATATTGGTGGAGAGAATAAAGGGAATTGCACTTCCTCAAAGGTTTCTAGGCTACGCGGTCGTGTCATTGATGATGCTTCTTCCATGGCTCGATAGAAGCCTTGCTACAGCTCTGCCCTTAGCGCTTGTTTGGGGCATGCTTGCGTTAAGCTACAATGTCCTTCTAGGCTTTGCGGGAGTCCCTAGTTTTGGTCATGCCCTACCCTTCGGGCTGGGAGCCTTTCTCACAGCTATACTCTTAAGAGCAGGCTTTCCTTACCTGTTTACCATTATCATAGCTGGCTTGGCAGCAGCCCTTGCTTATGTAGCCATGGGCCTACCAGCATATAGAGTTAAAGGACTATACTATGGTATTCTTACATTGGCGACAGCAGAGGCCGTTAGGAGCGCTATAGAGTCCTATGCCAGAACAACCGTTGCGATAACGGTTGGAACAATACCGGAGTTTACAAGTGTGGCTGGCCTTTACTTGTACCTGGTGGTCTTTACAATGTTCAGTATTCTAACCTTAGCTTCGGGTATTATGGGTTTTATCTACTCCAAGAGGACGGCGCTGAAAGTTTTCAAGGCCGTGCTACTGGCATTAATAACGGGATTACTCGTGTTCGGCTTATACAGTGCCTATACCTCGACATACAGCTTCCTGGTCCAATTAGAGGAGACTTTACCATACGTCAAGATGATCCGCTTCCTCTATCCTCTTAACCTATACTTCGTCTCCTTGATGATGCTGTATATATCATATTACATAATAAAAAGGATAGTCACGTCGCCTTTAGGTTCATCCTTCATTGCAATCCGAGAAAACCCTGTTAGGGCCTCCGTTATAGGCTACAATGTTTTCGCACATCAACTAGCCGCTTTCTTTGCCTCAGGCTTGTTCGCTGGAATCTCGGGTTCAATATACGTGGCGGTTATACCCACAGTTATGCCTGACGTCTTTGCGACTGACAAAACGTTCATAGCCCTGACAGGAGCAATTATAGGAGGCTTAGGTACACTAGTAGGTCCAGTTGTGGGTGGAGTCATCGCTGGTATTCTACGCGACTACCTCTCCAATATTACTCCAGCCCTCATCACAGCAGGGTGGATTTCCCAGCAACAAGCCCAGCTTATACCGAGCTTCATGCTTGGAGTTATCTATATAGGGGTTGTTCTAGGGCTTCCCTACGGTATATGGGGGACATGGCTTCTGAAGGGATGGAAGCTTAAACGTAGGATAGAGAAGCTTCTCGGATTTGAAACTAGTTAACCTTTTTCTTTTTACAGTCAGGAAACATTATCTAGTTTGATAACCTTGAAGCCTGAAATTAAGAAATATGCAAGGATAGTGAGTACTGGAATCGCCCTAGGAAAAACCCTTGTTACCAATGATGATTACGAGAAGTACTTTGGCCTAAGGCTTCCAGACGCCTGGAGGAATGCTCTTGAGAACAGGATTGGCATTAAACACAGATATGTCTCCTCACCCGAACAGTCCCCCTCAGACCTAGCGGCAGAGGCCGCCAGGATGGCGCTGGAGAACGCGAAACTAAGTATTGACGACATAGACCTTATAATTGTAGCCACGGATACGCCCGACTTCCAGACGCCTCCTACAGTCAGCCCGCTCCACATGAAGCTGGGCGCGAAGCTAAAAACGGGCGGCTTCGACATTAACGCCGCTTGCGCTGACAACACCATTGCCCTGATGCTTGCATCTTATAACATAATGCTTAACGAAGACGTAAACTATGTGCTCGTAGTATCACCGTACACTATGACGAAGTTCATTGACCCTCAGGATGTGACCGCCTCCGTGTTCTCAGACGGTGCAGGGGCAGTTATTCTAGGCCCCTCCGATGAACCCGGCTTCCTGACGGGCAAGATAATAGCCGATGGAAGCTACTACGACTACTGGGGTATATATATAGGCGGAGCCAGGCCCGTCAACGAGGAAGTGTTAAAGGAGAAATGGCACAAGCTGAGATACCTTAAGAGGTATCCTCCCGACATAAACCTCCGTCACTGGCCAGGGCTTGTCCAAGACACGCTAAAAAAGGCAAACCTGACCCCGGATGACATCAAGTACTATTTCGTCACACAGGTGAATAGAGAGATGATTTATCAGTTGATGAGGCTCCTCGGCCAGCCACTTGAGAAGGCACCGACCATTATGGACAAGTATGGATACACGGGTTCAGCATGCGTCTTCATGGCCCTTCACGACACCGTTACAAGTGGAAAGATAAAGAAGGGAGACTACATCCAGTTTGTGACGTCAGGCGTTGGATTCGTAATGGCAAGCGCGATTTTCCGATGGGTATAACTAGATATATCATCTGTAAATAGTAGTTAACCTTTCTTTTATTGAGGGTCATCATTCCACTTATATATGTATGAGGGGAAAAAACATATCAGGTAGACTTTTACTCACGGCCACTCTCATCGCAATCCTATCCTTGTCGACTGTGAACATTAGAGCACAGAGTGGAAACGAGATAGTCATAGGAATCGTAACGGATCGCACAGGTGCCCTAAGCTATTACGGGGACATGTCAATAAATGGCTTTATCCTTGGTTTAATGTACTCCCTAAACATTTCAAGCTTCGAGACTGTTGTTCCAAACCTTGAATGGAAGCTGAAGTGGCAGGATAAGACAATCCACATTATAGCCGCTACGAACGTACCGGCCGGCCAGCAGGTCCCAGATCCTGCTACAGCGACTAAGGCAGCCGAAGATCTCATTCAGAACAAGGGGGCGGAGATCCTGGTCGGTTGCTCTGACAGCCCCTCAGCAATAGCTCTAACCCAGATAGCTGAAAAATACAAGGTCATATTCCTCGTCGTGCCAGCAGCCGACCACGAGATAACAAAGAGCTACCTTAACAGGTATGTCTTCCAGATCTCGTCTACCACATGGCACGACGCTATCGCGGGAGGAACCTATGCAGCTAGGCTAGGCAAGACAGTGGCCTTCATAGCGCCGAGCAACTCATGGGGACGCTCAACCGTCGAAGCATGGTCTACCGTTATACAAAAGAACGGCGGGACGGTTGTTGCAGATATCTATGCGCCTGTAACAACTACGGATTTCACACCATATATCCAGGCATTGCTAGCGTCTAAAGCAGAGGTATTTGTCCCGGTTTGGAGCGGAGCCACTGCTTTAACCCTATACCAGCAAATCAACGCGTCGGGAGTATACCAGAAAATGAAGGTTACTTCAGGAATACCCGACCTAGCCACTCTTAACCTCCTCAAGATGGGGCTTTACCTACCTAACTACGAGGGCATGATGAAGTATGCGTGGAACCTCCCGCAAAACAACCCTGTAAACGAGTGGCTAGTCTCAAAGTACGTCGAGCTTTACAAGAAGAAGGCCCTACCCACTATGGGCTCCGTTCTAGCAGCCTTCCCGCTACCCGACCTATTCGTGGGTGAAGGGTTCGTTGCGGGACACGCTCTCGGCCTAGCCCTTAAGAAGACCGGGGGGTCCACCAACTCAGAGAAGCTGATAAGTGCTCTTGAGGATCTGAGCTTTACTTCGGTGAAAGGAGACATTAAAATCAGGAAAGAGGATCACCGTACGATTCAAGACATGTATATAGCAAGGATTGTTTGGGACAATACAGCATTACAGAAATACTACAGCGAGGATGATCTACCAAACATCTACAAGCCCTTCCTTAAAGTGGGGATTTTCGCGCCGAAATACGTTGACACCATAAAAAGCGTTACACCACCCATCGAGAAGAACCTTTATCCCCCTGAGGCCGCTCAGCCCCAGCAACCCCAACAGGCGCAACCCGCAGCTCCACCTCAAGC
>NZ_JBMFLX010000029.1:0-17749 GCF_049970975.1 Infirmifilum sp.
CAGTAGTGCTCAGAATTAAGAACCCTGCCAACATCTCAGCTATCACGAACCCAATAGTTACCCTGACCTTTATGCTTCCCCCCGTGTACCAACCGGCTAAAGCTCTACCTGAGCCTTACAGTATTTCATGCTTATAGTTCCAACTACGCCCTTGGCGGAGGCTGCGAGGCTTATTGCAGGAATGGGTACACCAGTGGTTGATGCTTGGGTGTTGATTCTCATGATCGCCGCCTGGCTGACTGCATCTATCGTGCTCCTGCTTAAGACTTTCAGGTGGGGGCTAGGCTAGACAGAACGGCATAGACTTATATCTCTGCGGGTACTCGGATAGCTGATGACTAAGCAGAAGATACTAGTTGTGGGCTTGGGCGAGGTGGGGGGAGCCGTGTATAGCGTAGCGCGCGACTCGGGTGCTTTCGAGGTTTACGGGTATGACATAAACCCCTCTCTGACCGTGAATAAGCTCGAGGAGGTCCCCGAGAATCTTGACTACCTGCATGTCGCCATACCCTTCAACGAGAAATTCCTCCAAAATGTGAAGAGTTACGTTGAAGCCCTTAAACCAAAAGCTCTCATAGTGCACTCCACCGTGGCTCCCGGTACTACTAGGAAGCTACACGGCGAGACAGGGCTACCAGTAGCGTTCTCGCCTGTAAGGGGGAAGCACCCCAAGATAAAGGAGCACCTCTACTTCTGGCCGAAGTGGGTTTCAGCCCTCCCGAAGGGGTTCGCGGACGTGGCTCGCTCCCACCTCGAGGCGATGGGGCTCAAGGTCAGAGTCTCCGAGGAGGAGCCTGAGGCACTGGAGCTGGCCAAGATATGGGAGACCGTGTACAGGGCTGTGATGATAGCCGCTTGGCAGGAGATAGACCGTATCGCTAGAAGGTATGGGGTTGGTCTAAAGACGATAGCGGAGTTTACCGCTGAGGTCCACAGTGTCCTCCACGATAGGCCTGTGTACTACCCCGACTTTATAGGGGGGCACTGCCTAATACCTAACACCGAGATAATATACAAGGAGGTCCCCTCGAAGCTTTTCGAATTCGTCCTGGAGTCCAACGAGAAGAGGAGGATAGAGCTACAGGATCCCCGCGTGAAGAAGGAGGTCGAGCAGCTCCGCGAGCTCTTCCTACAGCTCACGAAGAGAGACTACTACGCGTAGACAACCCCAGATATCTTTAAATTTCTTTCACGGTTTTCTTCTCACATGAACCTCCTGGAGGCGGTAACGGCGGCTATTGAAGAGTTTAACAAGCTTCACGGCTCTGAGGCGACGGCAAGACTAGTTAGAATAGAGGGCGAGAGGTTCACGGTGGAGTTCAGGGGGAGCTTCTGCGTCACTTGCGGCTTCTACGACTATTTCGAGGACCTGACATACATCTTGGCGGAGAAGGGGTTCAGGGCTGGCATTGTGAGCGTCGAGGAGGTCGAGGACGGAGGCATAGTAGAGTATAGGCTATTGAAGCCCGGGGAGTCTTGGCGTTTTGTGCCCGAGAAGCAGATTCTAATCCTCGAGTAATGCATAATCGGATAACCAAGTTTTTATTTATCCTCCCTTAACACTGTAGCGTGAGCTGCGATGAGCTCCTAGAATCTTTGAAGGGGGCTCTTGCAGAGCTAGACGAGTCGAGAGTGGACTCCCTAACCGCAAGAGCTCTCGAGCAAGGCTGCAGTCCACACGAGGTCGTAGAGAGGGGGTTGAGGCCGGGGATGCAGGAGGTAGGGTCCAGGTTCGAGAGAGGCGAGTACTTCTTGCCCGAGCTGATGATATCAGCCGAGATATTCAACGCCGTCATGCAGCGGTATATTCTCCCTGTTCTAACGAAGGAGCAGAGTGGCGAGTACAAGGGGCGGGTCGTGATTGGGACGGTGAGGGGCGATATACATGACATCGGAAAGAACCTTGTAGCCGTGATGCTCCGTATAGACGGCTTCGAGGTTATAGACCTTGGAGTGGACGTGTCTCCGGAGCGGTTCGTCGAGGCTGTGAGAGAGTACAGGCCGGATATAGTCGGCATGAGCGCTCTCCTGACCACAACCATGCTTGAGATGAGGAACGTGATCGAGGCCCTGCGCGCAGCCGGGCTTCGGGACTCAGTGAAGGTTATCGTTGGGGGAGCACCTGTAACCCTAGAGTTCGCACGTGAGATCGGGGCGGACGCTTACGCTAGGGATGCCGTGGAAGCCGTCACCGTGTGTAGGGAGCTCGTGAAGGGTAAAAGGAAAGTGTAGATCAAATATATTTTACCACGCATGGTAATCTTGGAGTCTATGTTGACGCCCCTTGAGGTGGAGGCTAGAGCCAAGCAGGGCGAGTATGTTGAGCAGAAGAAGTTCGACCTGGAACGTGTGTCTCGAAGAGTGGCCGAGCTCGAGAAAGAGTACAGCATAACCTATGACCCTGCCTGCCCTGTGGCTACGGATCCAGGTTTAGGCAAGGCGGTATTCGAGGCAGGCTTCACGCTTGCCGCGGACACAGGCCTCTACATCGTTGAGGAGAGCAGGGTAGCCAAGTTCACTGTCGAGGAGCTTCGAGAGGCGTTGACGAGCGCGCCGCGCGAACTCTTGTTGGGGAGGGGTTTGGACACTAGGGTTTTAAAGTCTAGGCTGCCGGGCGACACTCTTAGGCCATTCGTCTTCGGGGGACTTGCCGGCACACCGGTGCCAGAGGAGTACTTTTATCCCTCGGCACTCTCGTATGCTGTCGAGCCCCTCGTCGACGCTTTAGATCATGGGAGCATACAGGAGGTCTCAGGGGTACGTGTGAGGGCGGGTGCGCCTAGCGAGGCTGTCGCGGGTGTTAGGGAGCTTTTGTCTCTCAGGAGGGCTTTAAGGGATGCGGGAAGACCTGGGATGCATCTCCTGGCGGCTGAGAGCAGTGTTTCAAGCACTGCGAGCCTCGCCGCGATAGCATCGGGTCTACTAGTTACGGGTGATGCTCACCTGTTGCCCGTGCTCAACGAGCTGAAGGCCGATTACGCCCAGCTCACTAAGGCCGAGGTTGGACTGGAGAACGGGATCATAGGAGCCGCGCTAGTGGATCCTATAGTCGGTGGATTCGCGAGGGGGCCTGCTGGCTCAGCTATTGTAGCCGTGGCGGAGACCCTTCTCGCCCTGGCCGCTTACAGGGCTGGGTATGTTCTGATACACCCTACGCATATAGTTAAGAAGGCGACCTCTGCCCCTGAGTGTATGTGGGTTCAAAGCGCCGTAGGGCTGGCTAACGAGCACCTCAGGCTACCCCTGGTAGGCGACATATGGCCTGCCTTCGGCCTGGGAACACATGAATACTTATACGAGATAGCCGCTAACACAATAGTCGCCTCTGCGTATGGGCTTCACCTGCTAGGCCCAGTACCCGCTAACGGCACGGCCCCTAACGGCGGCGGACTTGAAGCAAGGTTTATGGCTGAGGTTGGCCATGCTATTGCTGAGCAGGGGGTTAAGCCCGCGTCAGTGTGCGATCTTGTAAAGGAACTCCTTAAGAGGTACGAGGAGAGGCTTAAAAGCCCCGATCCAGGAAAACCGTTCTGGGAAGCCTATAACGTGAAAACTGGTAGGCCTGGACGAGAATGGCTTGAGATGGTCTACTCGGTCTCGCGTGAGCTCCGCGAGTACGGGGTCTCGCTACCAAGCCTGGGTTGATCGTAGGGCAGCCTCGACGTTATAACTCAAAGACATAGACTAGACTTCTTTCCCTGTCCTAGGCCCAATGATGATTATGGAGGTTGGATTAGCATAAATCCCCCTAGGATTATATAGATATGCATTATTACCAGAATGTCTAATTATTTTTTAGATGAGTTGAATTGACTCCCCCTACGCTGACCAAGCCCGCTCTCATAAACCACCTCTCCATGTGTGGTTTTAAGGCATTCGGGGATAGGTACCTCACTGTTCAGGGGGCCACGACGCCAGGCGGAGTCACTGTAGACCTTGTAGCAATATCCGTAACCCAGCCGCCGGCCGTACACGCTACTATCGCGGCTACGACTTACAGCGAGGCCTTGGCCTCCATGGACAAGCTTGTAAAGATAATAAATGAGAAGGTAGCCAACGCTGTTTGGCTGGCGATCCCCTTCGAAGTCTCAGAGGCTCTGGGAGGGTTCAAGAGGATCGAGAAGGCCGGGATAGGCTTGATTGTTGTCAAGGCTCAGTCATCATTTGGGCTTGGAAGCGCCGAGGTACTGGTCGAGGTATTCCCCAGGGTCGAGGCCAGGAAGCAGCCCTGGCCGGATCTCCAGTCTAAGCTTAAAGAGAAGGGCAAGCCCGAGCTAGCCCTCGAGCTCGAGAAGACTCTCGGCAAAAAGCCCAGTTTTTAAGGACTTAGGATAGAGCTGACGGGGAAGACGTACAGGACGAGATAGAGCCAGACCGCGTGGCTTATTCCTGAGGCTAGGACCCCGTTCCTCTCACAGATAAGACCCATTACGAGTCCCACTGGAATCGCTGCTAGAACGAGTAAGGGCATTCCCGAGACTACATGGACTAGAGAATACGGGGCAACGGAAACCCACCATGGAAGACCTAGGAGCCCCTCCGTAAAGTAGCGTTGAACGAAGCCCCTCCAGTACGCCTCCTCCGCTAAGCCTATGACGAGGACGCCTATCAGCTGGACCACGCTGGGACCAGCTACGGAGTACACCGCCATAACCTGGCCCCACATACCCGTAGCCTTGGCGAAGACTCCCCCCGCAAGGAATATAGCATAGAGTACCAGGGCTCCGAGAGCCGAGCTTAAAGGCCAAAGCTTACCCTTCAAGTGCAGGCTAGCCCTCCCGGTCAGGATTACCAGGACTGCTAGGGATAGTGATACAAAGACCATCGCCTCGATGAGGCGTGCTCGTAGAAGTTGGAAGGGTAGGAGAAAGAGTAGCCAGGGGAGCACAAGCAGCACAAAGTCTATGAGCTTTTCTCTTCTAGCGTCCATACACGATGAATAGTTGAAAGGGTGAATTATTCTTTGCCATGCGTGCCGGACTCGAGGCGTGCAAGCTCGGCCTCAACTCTCTCTAGCCTAGCCTCTATGTCGAGCAACGCTACGAGAAGCATGGCGCCGAGAAGGTATGGCGTGGAGAGAGACTCTATCAGGTGGGATCTACCTATCCACCTGGATTCAAGCCTCTCGAGGGCCAGCCTCTCCTCCGCGCTCAGCAGCTGCCACAGGTCGCGTCTTATCCTGTGAACCTCCTCCCTGAGCCTAGGAGTAAAGCTGTAGTTTACACGACCCATTAGAACCACCCCTCCACCGCGCGGATATTGCTTTCGAAGAACTCCGAGCGCTCCCGCCTCCAGGGGCTCTTTACCAGGCTTGCCTCGATATAGCCTCCCCTAAGCCCCTTAAGCCTGATCACAGTAGAAGAGAAGTGGAGAAGGTAAGCGGGCCCTTCCGGCAAGCCTCTCCTCGACTGTGACTCGTCAACAAAGACCACGAGTGGTAGACCCCTCATCATGACCTCCCGGGCCCTCGAGAGGGCGGATAGAAGCAGGGGGTACTCGGCATGCTTGAAGAGACGGGACACCCTGTAGAGGGCTACGACGCCGGGCCTCACGTGGTCCAGTACCCTCTTATAGTCTAGGCTGACAGCCTGCCTCTTATTGTAGAGTGTCGCCAGGTAGACGAGCTTGAGCCCCGCCTCGGGATCCATATTCTCGGAGAGCATATACTCGGCGAGCGTATACGTGTCTATTACCTGTGACTCGTGGTAGTCTACAAAGGAGACTATCAGCGAGCGCTCCCCGCTAGAGGCCCATGCAGACACGAGCCTGTAGAGGGCCTTCTCGAGAAGCTCTACTTGCCCGTAGACTAGGGTGGCTGTCCCGGGCCTGATCTCCTCTATGAGGTACTCTCTGCCCTCTCGCGGGAGCTCGGATGCCCTGATGAATGTGTCCACATAGGGGGAATTGTCAGGTGAGTTGATAAAGAGTAGTGTCTGTGTGTCGGAGGGGGTGTTTTAGAAAAATATATGTTTTTCGTACAGAGTATGGTTGCCTTATTCGCCGTAATCGGAGTAGGCGTATCCGGGGGGATGCGTGGGGGGTGTTCTCGTCTTTATATAATACCCGACTAGTTCTGTGACAATCTCTTCGGGGGTTTTTCCTAGGGATTTGGCAATGCTGGAAAGTTCCAAGTACTGTTCTTCCGGTATACTTACAATATATTGTCTTTTGCCCATCATTGACTTGACTTTGTATAAATGCATTATTTGAATCTTTCTATTTCTGTGATAAATATTTTTCAAGTAAAGTAGGGTTCTAGCATTGAAATAGCGACTCGCGGGGGCTATCCCTACGTCATTGTTAGAGCAATGGCGGCTTTGCAAAAAATATAACAAGTTTTCGTGTAATTTCAGAGAGACGTTTTATGAGTACCGCTATACTAGTCGAGGGGCTTGTCAAGAGCTACAACAGGGTACCTGTACTTAGGGGGGTGAGCTTCTCGGTTAGGCCCGGCGAGGTCTACGGTCTTCTAGGTCCAAACGGCGCTGGAAAGACTACAACCCTAAAGTCTCTAGTGGGGCTGGTTAGGCCTGATGATGGTAGGATAGAGCTATGCGGATATAACGTCGCTACGCATAGGCTACAGGCGTTGTCTTGTACAGGCTATGTCCCAGAGCTAACCGTGGGGTTCGACTACCTCAGTGTGAGGGAGTTTTTGGAGTTCGTCTCCTCTCTCAGAGGGCTCAGGTGGGCTGAGGTCGAGGACTATGTTGAGAGACTCGTAAACCTCTTCGAACTTGAGAGATACATGGACGAGTTTATGGGGAAGCTTTCCCGCGGGACGGTACAGAAGGCGTTAGTCATTAGCGCTTTGATGAGTAGGCCCAAAGTCCTCGTGATGGACGAGCCGACGTCAGGGATGGATCCCGAGAGTCAGAGGGTATTCCGAGAGGAGGTTTCCAGGCTTGCGCGTGAGGGTGCAGCGGTTGTACTTTCAAGCCACCTGCTCTACAACGTAGAGAGGCTATGTACACGCGTGGGAATACTTCACAAGGGCGTTATAATAACAGAGGGGAGCATTGACGAGGTACGAAGAAAAGCAGCCACGGGCGAGAACTCGACACTCGAGGACGTCTTCCTCTTACTCACAAGGGGTGAGGGGTACTGAGGCTAGGAGTATCACTGCAAATAGCCTTTTACATGGCCAAGAACGGTTTGAACCCTCTCTTGAAGAGAAGCGCCGGGCGGGCTGTCCTGGCATTACTGTTCGCTCTCTTCGTCTTTCTCATAGCGGTTCCCCCATTCATTATTCGCGGAGTGGCACCCTACCCTAGCTTGTTAACAAACGCTGGGCTCACCCGTAACTCTATAAAGGACGCCACTGGTGCCACTTTGACAGTCACTATCATTCTGACACTTATACGGGGGAGGAGGGAAATAGCCGCCTCCGAGGAGGCTGAACACGAGCTGCTTCTGGCTTTACCGGTTACCATGGCTGAATATCTTGTAGGTAAGACTCTCTACTTCTCTTTTCAGACCCTCTTCTATACGATTCCACTGGTTTTCTTTGCCACCCCGCTGCTATACACTTACGTGGAGCCCAGCCCAACCCGCCCCCTTATTTTCATGCTCTCGCTTCCCTTGATAGCTCTTTACTCGGAGACGCTTGTAATGCTGGCTACGCTTGCCCGGATCGCCTTGTCGAGGACGAGGCTTCCCGAAGTTACGGGATACGCGTATCTCGCCTTATCCGGGATACACTCTCTGATGGTGTCAAGGCTCTCTCCATTGCTAACATTGCCTGGGGCACCTATCGCGGGACCTATGATAGACGTTTTCTCTAGGCGTGTGGACACGTATACTTTAGTGGTTGAGTTCCTCCTCCTTTTGGCGTCATCTATCGCTATGGTCGCTTTGCTCGCAGTGCTTTCGAGGGTGACGCACCCCGAGAACATCAGGCCTCTCTACGAGATGCTCAGAGAAATGGGTTTATGGAAGAGAAAAACAGTTAGGCTAAGCGATGCAAGTATTGATGGAGCTGTAAGGAAGGTTATCCTGGGTCTAAGCATTACAAGCAGCAGACATCTTTTCCTTGTGGGAACTGGACTCGCTTTTTCTTCTCTTCTAGCCGTAGTGCTCCGGGGGTTGAACATAAGTGTGGATGCGCTTACGTTGTCTTCGTTTGGTGCAGTGTTCCTGGCAAGCGAGGCGACAATTTCGACTGCTTTCACCGTGCAACGGGACCTGTCGAACCTTTGGCTATACAGGCTCTATCCGGCTAGCCTAAAGCCTCTTACCCGCTCGCTCATGACGAAGACAGCGGTGTATTATGTGGAGGGCCTTCTGCTCCTGGCGTTATTTCGAGCCGTTTATGACTCAAGGCCTGCCTGGCTACTCCTGCCAATCACAGCCTTGCCTCTTATGATTCTCGCAACACTTCTCATTCTCTCAACGCTGGTGAGAATAGCCTCTCGTAGAAGGCTTGTACGCTACTCTTCACGCGGCTTCTACATGGTTGAGGACCTCACGGCTACAGCTATAATGGGCCTCTCAGGCTTAACCGCTATTATCGTGCTCGCCCTGCACGAACTATTCGTCGAATACTCGACCGGTTTTCTCAACGCATTTATGCTAGCCACTGGGTCTGCCTTGATCTCTGTCTTACTATGGAAGATATCGGAGGACATTTTGTATGGGCAGATATGGTATAGCGACGTCCAGTAGACAGAGCTAGATTTAAATTTCTAAACCATATAAAGATGTAGAGCCCGGTGGTGTAGCGGTCAAGCATGGCGGGCTTTGGACCCGCAGATCCCGGGTTCGAATCCCGGCCGGGCTACTATTGCTTCTCCCCACGGATAATTAATAAATACTGCATAAAGCACAGTATACCTGAGTTTTGATGAATGTAAAATCGCTCACATCTAGGGAGCCTATAGTGGTTGAGATCGGGACACCTCTACGCGTAGCTGCTCAGATAATGGTTAAGGAGAAGATCGGCTTTCTACCGATAGTTTCACCCAGCGACCACCGTAGGGTTTTGGGCGTCATCTCCGAGAGAGACTTCGTAAGGGCGTTTGCCCACCACAGGGGTCTGGACGACTTAAACGTAGAGGATGTGGGAACAATGGAGGGACTAGTGAAGATTAGGGAAGACGAGGAAGTCTCTAAGGCGGCGCAGCTCATGCTTGAACATAACGTGCGCCACCTAATCGTCGTAGACAAAAATGACAAGCTGGTTGGCGTAGTGTCGCTTAGAGACATAGTCAAAATAGAGGAGATCCTAGAACACAGGTCGAAATCCTAGCTTTCTAAATTCCCGTGCACAGGCTAACACGTGTGATGGTCTAGAATCCTCCGTCCTGGAAACCCTTTCGGAAAAAAAAGAGAACGCAACTGGCTAGACAGCTAGGGTCAAGAATTTAAACCCGCTTAGAGCGATATCCTTATGAAAAGGATCTTCCTAGTACTGACTACTCTAGTGTTCACGGCAGGCTTTATAGGTGGGTGTTTACTGCCGTTCTATTCCCATGATACTGCCGAACACCTTGTTAACCTGATCGGAGGAGCTATCAGGGAGCGTCTTGGAGTCGAGTTGAGGCCAAGCGTTCAACTAAGCCTCGCTATCTTCTTTAATAATCTGAAGGTAGTCTTGCTGACATTGGCGTTCGGGTTCACCATAATAGGTCCCCTCCTCGTGGCCGCGGGTAATGGAGCTATACTTGGACTTGTGGCCTCGTATTCTGTACTCAAGGGCTACTCGCCACTCGTCGTCGCCGCATCTATACTGCCCCACGGAGTGCTGGAGCTTGGAGCTGTTTTATACGTTATAGGGTTCTCCATCGAGCTAGGCTGGAATTTCTGGCGCACGGCCTTGAAGGGGTCACTTGGAGAATATAAGGGGCTTCTGCGTGCCGCGCCGAGGAGGCTTGCTCCCGCAGTTCTCGCAATCTTCGTGGCAGCCCTGATTGAGGGCCTTGTAACTCCCGTGGTAGTAGCATGGGTTCGAGGCTTTTAGATACTAAGACTTCAGCAGGCTCTGAGCCCGCGAGGACTTGTGGCTATTCTTGAGAGAGTTGTCAGGGATTACCGTGTAGGTGTTGATGTAAAGCTTAATTACAGCATATCACTTCATTCTTTTCGTATTGGAAAAGTGATCCTGGGTGGGCTACGATAAGGTTCATGAGCGCGTACTCCTCCTAAGGAGGTTCCTGCCGCAGCTTGAACAGCCTACAGGCTGGGAGATGCGGGCAAAAGTGTATAAGGGAGTTCTCGGCATGGACTATGACTGGCCGAAGAGCCTTGAAGAGCTTGCCTCACGCCTGACGGATGAACAGCTTACACAGGTGTTGTCTCTCTCCCCTTACCTTGCTTATTACACTTTTAGGGGAAGATTCTATACGGTGAAGGGTGGGGTTCTCAGCCTTCAAGGCTCATGGGAAGAGGTTAAGTCGTCCATATGGGAGGCCTTCAGGCTCAACGGTCTAAGGGTCTATGCGTTGCTAAAAGCCCTGCTAGAGCTGGGCGAGGCCCCGTATGCAGCCGTGGCTGCCCGTGCAAGCGAGCTGTATGGATCCAGGTTTAACGCTGCACAGGTGCTTGCAGAGCTGAGGGATCGCTGGGAGCTGGTTTGGGAGTCCGGCGGACCACGTGAGAAAGCGTGGGTTATACCGGAGGAGATTAGGCCCGTAGTCGAGGAGTTTGTAAGGTCCGTTGAGTACAAGCCTGTCCCCAGGCTAAGCACGAGACAGGCAGAGGACGAGTTTGTCAGGGTTCTAGAGATGGAGGAGGAGTACAACTCTCACGTTAAGAAACTATTGGATCAAAGGCTGGATGATGTACTGGAATTCGGGGAAAGGTTCGGGGTCTCAGAGCTCAAAGATTACCTTGTAGACCTTTTCGGGAAGGAGATCTTCTTCGATGAGCTCCTCACCCTCACCCAACAATACGCCCTGACAGACACGCCGGTCGTTACAGGGGACGGGCACAGGTCCATGGCTACGGGGTTTAACCTGGCTCTTTTCGGCGAGCCGGGTACCGGCAAGACATTCGCTACGAAAGACTTCATTCTCGGGAATGAGTCCCTCGGCGTCCCAGCCCACGGGCTCCCCGGGCTCAACAGGTATTGTGGCGGGATGACTCCCGCAATGTTCATAGCTATAGGTGAGGCCTACTCGGGTCGGAGGTTCAACTTCATCGTGACGGAGTTCAACGACTGGTTCAGGTATAAGGGCATGGTTGAGCCCTTGAAGCTAGCCATGGAGGGCGGCGTGATAGCCTACGAGACAAAGGCTTACAGGGTCGGGCCCTACAGGTTCACGTCATACTTCAGCGTGAACTACAATACGAGGGTATTCGAAAAGGGCTATGAGGTGACGGTCAGCGACCCGAACTTCAACGCGATCGAGGATCGCATGCTCTGCAGGCTCCACCGCTTAACAAAGGAGAAGTACCGGGAGCTAGCAGAGAGCCAGAAGAGGCTTATGCTTGGCATCACCACGAGAAAGATGGCCTCGAAGGCTCCGCTTATAAGGGATCATCTAACTCTTGTTCACGCCATACAGACACGACATCCTTTACTAAACGACTTCAAGCCGAAGCCTGTCTTACTGACAGAGGCTGAACTGAGCATAATCGAGAAGGCAAGGGACCTGATATTTGAGCATATAAAGGCTTCAGGAGCGCTACCCTTTTCAATGCGGCTCGAGCGCAGAGCTGTACAGCTAGCCTCGGCCCTAAGTCTGGCATCGTTTTTCCGCAGCGGGGACGAGTTTTTGCGTATAGACGGAGAGGCTATGAGGCTTGCCGTAAGGTTCTACGTCGAGGAGGCCTGGATTAGGATGCGGGAAAGCTTCCCGTTAAAAGAGGTTCTACAGAAGTTAGGGATTGATCAAAAGGAATAAGATCAAATAACACGTTCATAGTAACGGTGACGCTATGCCCTTCACGCCTTATCATCTAGGCCCCGGCCTCGCTCTAGGACTGCCTCTGAGGAGGTGGCTGCACCTCCCCACATTTCTACTGGCAAGCATAGCTGTAGATATTGAGCCCCTCCTCGTATTTGTCTTTGGGCTGGATTATCCTCTCCACGGCTACCTTCACACCTTCCTGGCTGCCTTCCTTTACGGCCTTCTCCTGGGTCATATCATGCTTTTACTCGAGAAAAGCTTCGCACCACTCTACAAGCTGCTGCTCCTGGAGGCTGGTGAACAGACTAGTGCGCGTGCGTTTTACGCGGCTGGCGTTATCGGAACGGAGCTCCACGTACTGCTTGATGCACCGCTATACTCCGATATAAAACCCTTCTTTCCGCTGACTATTAATCCTCTCTATAATCCCACGCTAACCCCACTAATCTATGATTTGTGTGTAGCTGCTTGGCTGCTTGGAATACTATTCTACGGCATAATTGTCGTAGCGACTATTCTCAGAAAGCTTAGAAAAGATTAAGGAGAACTTGGAAGAGAAGAGACGAGCCTGTTAACCTCGATTAGAACCTTGTCCATGTTCCAGTAGTGCCAGGACCCCCATCTTCCCACCGTCTTGACACCAACACCCTCCAAATACTCTAGCACCGTTCTACGGGCCTCGGCGTGGCCAAGTGTATACACTGGGTAGCCGTATTCGTGGAGCCAGCTCTTGGCAAAGACCAGCTCGGCTCCAGACTCGCTGAGCACCCCTATCTCTTTTAGTCCGTCCACGACAGCCTCCTCGACGGCTTCAGGGTTTACGCTGGCCCTGGGCTCGAGGGTTACCTCGGCGATCAACGCGGAAGCCCCTTTAGGGGCGTTTTTCGGGCTGTAGTTGGATATCCAAGCATACCTGTGGAAGACCAGGTCCCTGGACGGTACATACACCCAGTGCTCGTTCGGGGCGGGTTTCTTCATTGCAACCCCCACGACAAGTACCTTGTTGTAATCTAGCCTGTTGCAAGCGCGCCTTACGTCGCTGGGCGCGTTCAGTGCCAGGACAAGCTCCCTCAAGGGGATGGTTGAGAAGACGTGCCCAGCCTCTACGGTTCCGTTAATCCTCCAGTGCTCCCTCCTCTCAAGGGACTCTACTTTTACTCCCTTTAACACCTGAACCCCCAGCCTGGAGGCGCGTTGATAAACAGCCTCGTAGAGGCTCTGTATCCCGCCCTCTCGGGGGTAGTAGAAGGTGGCTTGCTCCCTGTAGCCTGTTGTCGGCACGCCTGCGCCGCTGCGTACGACGTCCCTCCAGTCGGGCCATGGTAGCCTGCCGGGGGTGTAGAGCCAGTCTGAGTCTATCTCTTCTGCCCTCCTCTTCCATATCTTCTCGTTGTAGGGTATAAGATATTCCTCGGCTATTGGTTCCCCGAAGAACTCGTAGGCCCATTCTCGCAGGTTTTTAGGCTTTGGAGGCGAGCTATTATTCTTTAGGAGCTTCTCCACGAAGCCTACGAGTAGCTCTGCCCTGATGTCAGGCGGCAGAGCAAAGAGCCCGTTCTCGAAGGGATAGGGTACCTTGACGCCACGGTAGAGTATGAAGCTCTTCCTCTCGTGGCTCACAGTGTTCCCATCGAGAAACCCTAGGAGCTGGTTTAGTGCATCACTGTCCCGGGAGAATATAATGTGGCTGCCACCAATGTCGAACGTGTAGCCGTCAATCGTCTCGGTGCGCAGCAGACCGCCGGGATGCCTTGAGGCGTCGAGGCATACGACGCTGGCTTTCGGGTAGCGCTCTTTAAGCCTCAGGGATAGGAGTATCCCTGTCCAACCGCAGCCTAGGACCGCTATGTCCGACTTCAGGATTGTCATGCTATCCTCTCGTAAGGTTCCAGAGGTATATTAAGGATGCTATAATCAGCATTCCCGTCGTCCAAACCATTAATAGGAGGAACCTCTGGCCGATATCTATCTCCAGGTTGTAGCGGAAAGCCCACCTGTAGATGTCCGCGGCGATCGAGACGGGCATGTACCCGATGGCCTCGGCTAACGGCTTTGGGAAGCGCATAGCCAGGACTTGCCTGGGGTAGAAAACGTTAGAGAAAAAGAAGAAGATGTAATAGGTGAGCGCCCTGAAGGTAGCCTGGAGGTTGAAGTCCTTTGTCGAGGATGAGATTGCTATGGCGAGTCCGGACATCGACGCGGAGAGAGCTGTTGATGTTACGGCAATTAAAAGCCATCCATAGAGGTCTGGGACTCCTACCAGCAAGGCGGCCAGGAGGATGAAGCTTGACTGGTAGATTAGACCTCTAAGGGTTCCTCCAAGTATTCTCCCCGTTATGAGGACCCAACGCGTGAATGGGAGGCCTAAAAGGTAATGGGTGTACTCGCGCCTCATCTCTATTCCCACCTCACGCCCAATTGAGAAAGCGGATGCAAATGCCGCTATGGCTATGACTCCAGTCGTGAAGAACTTGAAGTAGTCTGGGATCAGCTGGGTGTTGACCATGTTGGTGAAGACGAGCGCATAGATTAGTATGTCTGCGAGGTTCATGCCGATCTGCCCTGCAAGCCAGAACTTGTACTTCCAGAACCTTGTGAGATCCCTGTAGACTATCAGGGCTATGCTCCTAAACTCTCCCGATTTGCTCACTTCCAGCCACCCCCCTCCACAGCCTTCTCTACTACGAGGACAGCGAGTGTGGAAAGCCCGACAGCCAGGCCGAACACATAGGCTGCCATCAGGTCTGGGTTTGCTACGGCTATTGCCTTGAACTCCTCAAAGAAGAATATTGTCCTCAGAAGATCCGACATATGCGACAAGGGGTTTACCAGTGCCGCATAGTAGTATGGTGCTATCTTTGAAAGCACAAGAGCCGGGTAGAAGACCGTGCTCAGACGTACGAGGATTGCGTCGAGGAGGCCGAAAGCTATGTCTGTAGAATCACTGGACTTCAAGCTTAAGACTACCGTCAGGACAAACCCGACCACTCCTATCGAGAAGGCTAGTGCGCTGATCATAGAGACTGTTAGGGCTACGGGATCATAGGAGCCTAGCAGGTAGACTATGAAGGCAAACATGGGTAGGGTGAACAGAAAGGAGGCTATTCCCCCGCCAATAGACCTGCCGAGGGCTAGCACCCTTCTCGGGAAGGGCAGTGAGAGAAGATACTCTATAGTACCCTCCTCGAACTCCTCTGCTATGTCGTATGCCTTAGACACGCTGATCGAGAAGAGCATGGAGGTGTATATGCCGAAGAGGTAGAAGTGGTAGTAGTCAAGGTTCGTGCCCGCTATCGCTCTAAACCTCACCATCGCTGACAGGGCTAGCCCGAATAGGGAGACCTGTAGGGCAAACCATGATACACGCATGACGACGAAAAGAGTTCTACTTTTCATCCTGTTGAGATCCCAGATGACTAGAAGCCATAACCCTCTCAGGTCTTCTCGTAGGGCGGGCATGTGCATGTTTATCCCTCCTTGAGCATGGATCCTGTAAAGTAGAAGAACACGTCGTCCAGGGTTGGCTCCTGAATCATCACCTTCTTTACCTTGATATTTAGGCTCGTAAAGTTGTTGATTATCTCGACAGCCTTCTCCTCTCCCTTGTTGAGGTATATTCGAACCCTGTGGTCGCTGAACTGGTACTTACCTATCTCTGAGAGTGAGTCTAGCAGTCTCTTTACCTTTTCCTCGTCGCCCTCAAACTGGATCTCAACTATATCTCCCCCGGGTATCTGATCCTTTAACTCTTCTACTCTTCCAAGGGCCCTGAGCCTGCCCTTGAAGATGATCCCTATTCTCTCACATATCCTTTCCGCCTCGAACATGTCGTTCGTGGCTACTATTACGGTCGTGCCTTCCTCCCTCAAGCCGCGTATTATATCCCAGAGCGCGTGCTTCGTGATAACGTCTACCTGGGCCGTGGGCTCGTCAAATATGGCTACCTTCGGCCTCTGTATAAGCACCTTTGCTATCTCGATCTTCTTCCTAGTGCCCCCACTCAACTGGTAGAACATCTTCTTCCTGTGTTCCCAGAGGTTCAGTTGTTCCATCACCTCCTTTACAACCTGCTTTGCCTCGCTCCTAGAGTAGCCCACCACCCTCGCGTGCCACTCCAAGAGCTCGTAAGGAGTGTCTATCCATAGTGCCTTCGGCTCCTGGAAAGCTATACCCACGTAGCGCCTGACGATGTCTCCTTCTCGGGAGACGGAGTGCCCGTAGACGTAGATGTCTCCGCGGGTAGGCTTATAGACCGTGGAGAGAGTCAGCAAAGTGGTGGATTTCCCCGAGCCATTAGGGCCGAGAAGGCCAAAGATCTCGCCCTCGTAAATGTCCAGGTTTAAACTGTCTACGGCTATGGTCGAACCAAAAACCTTGGTAAAGTTTTTGAATTCTATAGCTTTCGCCACCATACGGGAGACCTGTCTGTAGACAATATTCCGATCAAATATATTTGTTTTTAAATAAGCGACGCGATGAACGGGAAAAGGTTAATACAGTCCAAAGATTTCAAGTACTGTGGTTTCAAATGGCTGATGCCAGATCCCCTGTATACGAGGAAGCACTACTGCAAGAGCTGGCATACGCTATAGCCCACATTGCACACGCAGAACAGCACCTACTCGAGATAGATTCTCAGCTAGCGGAGCCCAGCCTTTCAACCTACATAGACAGGCTTAGGATGGGGCGTAAAACGCTAGGAGAGGTGCTCTTCGGGCTCGTAGGCGTGATGAAGGGCGGAGAAGGGGCTGAGTCGAGGACAGCGGCAGAGAGCTTCTGGTGCACGGTCAAGCATCTCTCCATGGCCGTGGTACACTGCGATGAGTGCGCAGAGAAAGTCATACGCAGGCTCTCTGAGAAGCTGAGCACGGGAGACGCGGTTTCGGCTAAAAGCCTACTCGAAGACCTGTCCAAGATTTACAGCGTTAGACGCGACGCGTTTAAAATGCTCATAGATATCCTTAAGGGAGGAGACCTTAAAGACTTACAAGTAGAGTCTGCTAGGTGCCGAGAAGATCTCTGTGTTGAGTGAGGGTGGTTCACACGGGCCAGGAAGAAGAGTTACCTGAGAAGCCATTGTTGGAGCATGTCTACGACCTGTTAGAGACCATAAGGAGAATACTCATACTTCACGTGGCTTTTATCCTGCTGCTACTTTTAGCGCCAGCGCCGAACGAGCTTCCAAGGTCATACTATCCCATATTGTTTTACGCGATGAACATAACGAAGACTTATATGCTCGACTTCCAGAACAACTTGTTCGCATACCCCTTCGCCAAGCTTTTCGGCGTCACAGGCTCCAGCGTTGTTCTCATAGCACACGGTTGGTTTGACGGCCTCACAGCATCCCTTTACCTTGCAGCGTTAATAACTATAGCTTTCCTAGCACCCGTGACGGTCTACTATCTTTACAAGTTCATCGAGCCGGGACTTTACTCCCATGAGAGGAGAATAGTTAAAAAGTACATCTATATTTCGCTCGGCCTTTTCCTCTCCGGCGTCATATATGGCTTCTTCGTAGTCATGCCTATAGTCTTCGCGACAGCTGTCTGGATAGCAACTCTCGGAGGGGCCAGCCTCTTCTTCTCAATCGAGGAGTTCTACAACGACATATTTATAGGGAGCCTGGCAACAGGCGTCTTCTTCATGTTCCCCCTAGCCCTCCTGACACTCCACAAGATAGGCATCGTGAACTACGAGACACTGAACAAGAACTGGAGAATAATAGTCTTCGCAGGCTACACCTTCCTGGCGCTTATAACCCCTGACCCGACACCCTTCAGCGACCTGGCCCTAGGAATCCCATTCGTAGGCCTCTACTTCCTCTCTATGTGGCTCATAAAGAGAGCCGAAGAGAAGGAAAAACATTAAATCGGCAAACCAAACTCTAGAATATAAGT
>NZ_JBMFLX010000030.1:0-5143 GCF_049970975.1 Infirmifilum sp.
GACAAATATGTCATCATGTACTCCCTGCGAGGGCTCCTTCCTCCTAATGTACCCGGCAAGGGGGTGACCCGCTGGATTCTCTGGAGTAATAACAGCTTTACCACACCCTACTCGAAGCATTGAATATCGCTCTTTATAGTTCACCTTAAGACTGCCTTAGTTAAATAACGTGGAGCATCGATTGGCCTACCTAGATCCACGCCGAGGCGATATGCAAAGAGCTGGAGAGGTATCGAGTAGGCGATTGGTGCTAGGTGTCGCTCTGCTCTCGGAGTTCTTATAAGGGAAACTGTTTCGGTTTGAATTTGAGATAATTTCTCGTCGCCCTCTAGACTGAAAACCACTGTGGAGGCCCCCGCCTCGATAGCTGAGAGAATTAACGGGTAGGTGGCTTCAGCGGCCAGTCTCTCGACAGGAATTATGAATCCCGTCATGAAGCCTTTCTCAACGAGAACAAAGGGACCATGCTTAAACTCGCCTGCTTCAACACCCTCCGCGTGGAAGTAGGAGGCTTCCTTGAGCTTTAAAGCCGCCTCCAGTGCTAATGGGTATGTTATTCCTCTCGAGACAATATATCCGCCGCGGCAATTCCTCGCATGGATAATTGCCTTTTTAACCTCCTCATCCATTCTCGTCATTGTCTCTGAGAGCCGGGAGGCCACAGATTTTACTGACTCCATTTTTTCTCTATAGGTAATTGAATCTATGCGTCCGGATTCCTTAGACGCCGCTAGTGAGACCAGGTAGAGCAGGAGAAGAGTCGAGGTGAAAGTCTTTGTTGCGGGTACTGAAAGCTCTGGACCAGCCGCTATTGGAAGATAAACATTTGACAGCCTCGCTAGTCTAGAGCCTATATAGTTTGTAAGTCCAAGAATCGTAGCTCCTCTGATTTTTGCTTCGTATAGTGAGGATAAAACATCTCCTGTTTCGCCAGATTGCGATATTGCGACTACCAGGCTTCCAGGACCAATATTTTCTACATAGTAAAGTGGGAACTCCGCGGCACTTGTAACTACAGGGCTTACGCCCACTAGCTCGGAAAGATAGTATGAGGCTACCATTCCAGCGTGGAGGCTTGTGCCGTTAGCAATAATGTATATGTTGTCGGCGCCAAGGATTAGACGTGAGGCGAGCTGCAGGTATTTCTCTTGGAGGGTGTATAGCGTTCGCAGTAGTGAAAGTGGTGCCTCATATATTTCTCGAAGCATATGATGTGGGAAGCCTCCCTTATCAACGAGTGCAGGGTCTACCTCGAGAGTCAACACTTGTCTCGGGGTTGTCTCATGTCCTTTCGAGTATACATTTACTCCTTCGCTTGTGACAAAGACAGTTTCAGGAGGGTCAATGATGATGTAGTGATCGGTAAACCCGTGGAGTGCTGTCAGCGTATTTGTCAAGTAGAAAGCGTTTGGGGATAATCCGACGTAGAGCTTCGTCATGGATGAGTATGCAGCTATACTGGCTGTGTCCCGATCCAACACGGAAACCGTGTAAAACCCTTCAAGTTTCTCCTTGAGAGTCTCGAGAGCATTCAATAGGTTATCCTCTCGTTCTAGGGACTCTTCCAAGAGGTGGGCTGGCGGCTCAAAGTCGCTCCTGGACTGAAGCTTGTGTCCAGACATGAGGACTTGGTCCTTTATTTTCTCATAATTTCCGATAGAGCCGTCGCCAGCTACAGCTATTCTTTGCCTGCAGTCAGTAAATGGGTGAGCATTCTCAGCAGTTGGTCTGCCATGGGTTGCATACCTGGTCTGTCCTAGGGCAATGGAGGCTTTTCGTTCGCTGAGGCCGAGTTTTTCAACTACGATATCTACCCAGCCGACCTCCTTATAGACGTTTAGTATACCATCCTCGATGAGTGCAAAGCCTGTACTGTCGAATCCTTTAAAACGCAGCTTTCTTAGTCCCGAAATCACCTGAGGGACAACATTCTCGTTTTTCCTAGAGACAACCGCAAATATTCCGCCCAAGTCTAATCCCCTTGATATGCCTCTACACCGCCAATAATAGTCTTTTCAACCCTTAGCTTATCATTCAATAAGACTAGGTCGGCATTATAGCCTAGAGCTATAACACCGAACTCTCCGCCCAGACCAATACTCTGAGCGGGATTCGTTGAAGCCATTCTGAGAGCGTCCTGGATGCTTACCCCGAGTTTAACCATGTTGGATACTGCTTTGTCAAGGGTTAACGTGCTTCCAGCTAGAGCTCCTGTTTCAGCTAGGTGCGAAACACCATTCTTGACGATTATCTTGAGCCCTCCGAGTGTATACTCGCCATCTGGGAGGCCTGTAGCTGCAACTGCGTCCGTGATTAGAATAACTCTTCTAGGCCCAGCCGTTTTAACGACTAGCCTCATGGTAGTTGGGTGTAAGTGTATGAAATCCGATATCATTTCAATGTAAACATTCTCCTGATCAAGCAATGCCATGGCTAGGCCGGGTTCTCGATGGTGGAAGCCACGCATCTGATTAAATATATGGTTGGCTTTCGATGCCCCCGCTAGTACTGCATTCATCGCTTCAGCATAGGTTGCATCACTGTGTCCCAGGCTTACAACAATTCCCCGTTTTACAGCCTCCCTAATGAATTCATATGCACCAGGTAACTCAGGGGCAACGGTAACCTGTTTTAAAAGACCCCTTGCCTCTTCTTGAAACTCTAAGAGCTCTTGAAGAGAGGGGTTCTTGAAGTGGCCTGGATTCATAGCCCCCCTCATCTTGGGGTTTAGATATGGACCTTCAAGATGTACTCCGAGAATACGTGCACCTCGTCCTTCATTCCATGCATGCGCCGCTTGAGCTATCTCGTTACAGGCTTTTATTAGTTGGTTGTGGGGAGCGGCAACAGTTGATGCAAGGAAACCAGTAACTCCGTGCTTTACAAGAAGACCAGAGACTTTTAGTATATCACTCGAGCTTGCTGTCGTGAAATCAACGCCTCCATAGCCGTGAAAGTGCGTGTCTATAAAACCTGGAGCTACTATCAGCCCGGTAGCGTCTATCGTTTTATCCCCGGTAAGATTCTCACCGATCTGTTGGATCCTCCCAGACTCGATAGCAATATCCTTTGAACCTATATCTGCGAATGGGGTTAGTACTCTTCCCCCCTTAATAACCAACTTCATACTTACCGCTATGTAATTAAAGAAGCTTATGGCTAAAAAGCTTCTTAAATAATCTCTTTTAAGCAATGAATGCAAGGCAATGTTTATCTAGTATGGGTCATGGATGAAAACGTGCTGGCCGAGGGTATCGTAGCCTCACCCGGAATAGCTGTCGGACGAGCCCATGTATCAAGAAAGATAGATATCTTGGAGAAAATAAGGAGTGAAAGAGTCCAAAACGTCACAGTAGAAGTTGAAAAGCTAAAAAACGCAGGAAATATCTTGGCTGAGAAGCTTAATGAGATTAAAAGGCTACTTCCAAAGGAGGAACAGGAAATAATTGATGCCCAACTCCTTATTCTCGACTCTTTTGTCTCAGAGGCCTCAGAGCTTATAAAGAGCCTCGGATACTCGGCAGCATTCGCTGTTCGCGAAATCTATGAGAAGTATGGAGAGATGATGAGGCAGGGAGGCGAGCTTTTCGCACTGAGGGCACAGGATCTCCGGGACCTAGCATCCAGGCTGGTAGGTCTATTATCGGAGCAAAGCATTTCTACTTCTGCAAGATATGAGGTAGTTATAGGAGAGGAGATAGACCCTATAGAATTTCTCGAGCTAGCCAATAGCGGCGTAAAAGGTCTCGTGACCAAGGAAGGAGGAGTTACATCCCATGTAGCCATACTAGCTCGTCTCCGCGGCATCCCCTATATCATAGCCCGTAAACTCGATATCAACAAGATAAGAGATGGCATTACAGTCATTGTAGACGCTTTAAACGGCCTAATCATACTCGAACCCAGTGAAGAAGAACTTAAAAAGTACGAGGCAATAGCGATCGAATATAGGAAACTCTTAGAGGCATTTTCACGTGAAAGCAGGCTAGACGCGTTGACTCTTAATGGGCATAAGGTGAATATATATTGTAATATTGGAAATTTTGAAGAGCTCAGAATTCTAGACGAGTACGGGTGCGAGGGTGTAGGATTATTCCGCGTGGAATTTGCGTATATGCAACGCTCTTCACCTCCAACCGAGGAGGAACTCTACGAGCTTTTCTCAAAAGCAGCTCAGATATTGGGTGAAAAGCCTTTAACTGTAAGAGCCCCCGATATCGGGGGAGATAAGCCCATACCTTTTATCGAGCTCCCAAATGAGGCTAACCCTCAACTCGGTCTCAGAGGGGTGCGACTCCTATTTAAATACGAGGACCTCTTACTCGTTCCACTAGTCCGAGCCCTTCTAAGGGCTTCAGTCCATGGCAAGCTCAGGCTTATGCTTCCCATGGTAAGCACGGTAGATGAGGTTTTGTATTTCCAGGAGGTCGTAGAGCGAGAGAGGAAGAATTTAGAGTCGAGTGGAGTGAGGACGGGTAGGCTCGAACTAGGAGTTATGATCGAAACTCCGTCTGCCGCACTGCTTGCAAACGATCTCGTTGAAAGAGGAGGATTAAGCTTCATAAGCTTCGGTACAAATGATTTGACACAATACGTGTTAGCTGCGGACAGAGGAAACAGTCTTGTCAGCTACCTTTACGACGAACTTAACCCCTCCGTCCTAAGACTCATCTCGCTTGCTGTGAAAAGGGCTAAGGGTAGGGCTGAGATAGAGGTTTGTGGGGAAGTAGCTTCGAAGCCTCTTGCGATACCTCTACTCATAGGCTTGGGCGTGGAAAGCCTTAGCGTCTCACCACAGTTTGTGGGAAAGGTAAAGTACATCATTAGAAGAGTAAACCTGTCGAAAATAGAGCGAGGTTGAAAACATCATTGAAGTCGCGAAGACAAACCTCGATATAAAGAAGTGGTCCGAGGCGTTGCTTAGGAGTAGCGGGATAACCTTTATCGAGTGATATCAAATCCTAAGAATGGCTCCGATGAAGGTTATTTGTCCTGTTCAGGCAATACTTCGAGGATGAGCTTTGACAGCTCCTCAACAGCCTTATCCTCATCGGGACCCTCGGCAATCAACTCTATCTCATCACCCATATCTATTCCTAGAGAGAGTATTTGCAAAATGTTTTTTGAGTCGGCAGATTTTCCA